>CAUJIU010000022.1 GCA_963205075.1 Pseudomonadota bacterium
AAATGCCCCTATTGCGACTTCAACAGCCATGTCTCGGCCTCGATAGACCAGGATCGGTGGCGGCGGGCCTATCTGGCGGAGATTGATCGCGCCGGGCGTGAGACCGATGGGCGGATTCTCGATACCGTCTTCTTTGGCGGCGGCACGCCGAGCCTGATGGACCCCGATCTGGTTGCAGCGATTCTGGACCGCATCAGGCAGACCTGGCGGGTCAGCAATTCGTTGGAGGTTACGCTTGAGGCCAACCCGACTTCGGTCGAGGCGGGCCGGTTCGCGGGCTATCGTGATGCCGGGGTGAACCGGATTTCCATGGGGATTCAGGCGCTTGACGATACCTCGCTTCGCGCCCTCGGCCGGCTGCACACGGCGTACGAGGCGATGGCGGCGTTTGATGTGGCCCGCAAGGTGTTTGACCGGGTCAGTTTCGATCTGATCTATGCGCGGCAGATCCAGTCGGTTGCGGATTGGCGCGCCGAACTCTCGGAGGCGCTGGCCCTCGCCGTGGACCATCTGTCGCTCTACCAGCTTACCATCGAACAGGGCACCGCCTTTGGCGACCGCTACGCCGCCGGCAAGTTGCGCGGCTTGCCGGACGAGGACAGCGCGGCGGATATGTACGAGCTGACGCAGGAGCTGTGCGAGGCGGCGGGTTTTCCGGCATACGAAGTGTCTAATCACGCCAAGACGGGCCAGGAGAGCCGCCACAACCAGATCTATTGGCGCTATGGCGATTATGTCGGGATCGGTCCCGGCGCACATGGGCGCCTGACACTCCGCGGGCAAAAGACGGCCACCGAGACGCTGCGCGCCCCTGCGGCGTGGCTGGAGGCTGTTGAAACCATCGGCCATGGCGACATCACCCGCGAGGCTCTTTCCGACCAGGACGTGCTGACGGAATTCCTGCTGATGGGCCTGCGGCTCACCGAAGGGGTCTCGATCCGCCGCCTGGCCGCGCTTGGTGGTGACATGTTGTCGGGCAATATCAGTGCGTTAAGTGCTTCCGGACTTTTGGAGCAGACCAGCGACCGCCTTGTGGTCTCCAGATCTGGCCGGCCGGTCCTGAATGCGGTCTTGCGCCAGTTGCTGGCCGATTAGCCGCCGGACAGAACCCGCAGGAGGTCGTCCAGTTGGGCGAGATCGCGGTAGCGGAGCGTCAGCTTGCCGGATTGCTGGCCCGGATCATGATCGATCGAGACCCCCATTTGCAGGGCCGCCGCCAGCTCCTGCTCGATCTGCACCGTGTCCGCGTCCTTGGTGACCGCAGACTTTCCCTTCCCAGAGCCGCTTTTGGTTGATTTTCCGGCCTGCGCCAGCGTTTCGGTCGCGCGGACCGATAGCCCGTCCCTGACGATCTTGCGGGCGAGTTCCGGGGCGTTTTCGAGACCGATCAGCGCCCTGGCGTGGCCGGCGCTGAGTTGGCCATTGGTCACCAGCGCCTGAACCGCGTCCGGTAGCGTCAACAGGCGCAGCAGGTTGGCGATATGGCTGCGGCTCTTGCCCAATGCGGCCGAGAGCTGGTCCTGAGTATGGCCGAATCGGTCCATGAGTTGGCGATACCCGGCCGCCTCGTCGATTGCATTGAGGTCAGAGCGCTGGATGTTCTCGATGATCGCCACTTCCAGCACTTCGCTGTCGGAATAGCTGCGCACCACGACCGGGATCTGATGCAGCCGCGCCAGTTGCGCCGCACGCCAGCGGCGTTCGCCGGCAACGATCTGGTAATCTCCGTCATGCGCGGGATCGGGGCGGACGATCAGGGGCTGGATGATGCCCTTTTCGCGAATGGATTCAGCAAGTTCTGCCAAGGCGTCTTCGGCGAAGACCCGGCGCGGCTGGTCGGGGTTGGGGTGGATCCGCTCGACCGCGACCGTCATGTCTGGCCGGCGTTGCGTGGGGGTGGCGCCATCGGCACGCTCGGCGGTGACATCCGCCATCAGGGCCGAAAGGCCACGACCCAACCCGCGGGGTTTGCCGGGTTTTTCACTCATGTGGCGGCTCCTTTGGTTTCTCTGGCGATCAGTTCGGCGGCCAGATCGCGATAGGCGACGCTGCCCTTGGAATTGCTGTCATAATCCAGCGCAGTCATGGCGTAAGACGGGGCTTCGCTGAGGCGAACGTTGCGGGGAATGACCGTCCTGAACACCAGATCCCCGAGATTGTCGCGCGCATCGGCTTCGACCTGCTGCGACAGGTTGTTGCGCGAATCATACATGGTCAGCGCGATGCCCTCGATCTTGAGCCTGGGATTGGCGGACTGACGCACCTCGCGCAATGTCAGCATCAGCTGCGAAAGCCCCTCGAGCGCGAAGAACTCGCTTTGCAACGGCACGATCAGCGAATCGGCCGCAACCAGCGCGTTGATGGTCAGGATGTTGAGCGACGGCGGGCAGTCGATGAGGATGTAATCCAGCGCCAGCTTGTCCATCGCCGGCTGGCGCAGCGCATCATGCAGCAGGAAGCTGCGCTTTTCGTTGGAAATCAGCTCGATATCGGCAGAGCTGAGATCGGTCGTGGCCGGAATGATCGCCAGATTGGCGACCTTGGTCTGGATCGCGGCATCGACCGGGAGGCTGTCGCCGATCATCAGGTCATAGGTGGTGACGTCACGGTCCGACAGCTCAACCCCGAGGCCGGTAGACGCGTTGCCCTGGGGATCGATATCGACGATCAGCACCTTGCGCCCAAGCTCGGCCAGGGCGGCCGCGAGATTGATGGTTGTCGTGGTCTTGCCGACCCCGCCCTTCTGGTTCGCAATCGCGATGATCCTCGGGTGATGAAGGCGGCTGACGTCAGGCACGGGCGATCCTTTCGATCCTTAGAATTCGGGCGTCGGAATCGGTGTAGCTGGCTGTCTCGGTCAGGTCAAAGCGCCAACTGCGCCTGGCCTCCGCGATTTCTGTGGATGAATTCCGGCCCTTGGGGAACAGCGCAACCCCGTCCGGGGCCAGATGCCGCAGGGCAAAATGCAGCAGGTCGCCAAGCGGGGCCAATGCCCGCGCGGTCAGCACCTGCGCGGCTTGCGGGCTCGCGGTTTCGATCCGCTGAACCAGGACCGAGCCGGGCAAGTCCAGCTCGCGCAGGGCGGCGCGCAGAAACACTGCCTTGCGCTGATCGCTTTCGATCATGGTCATGCGCGCGGCCGGGCGCAGTTCGGCCAGAATGCAGGCAAGCACGATGGCCGGCACGCCGCCGCCGCTGCCAATGTCGAGCCAGCGCGTCGCCGCCTCGGGGGCCAGCGGGTAAAGCTGGCAGGAATCGACGATGTGGCGTTGCCAGAAATCCTCGGTCGACTGGGCCGAAAACAGATTGATCCGGGCGGTCCATTTCAGCGCCAGCTGCTGAAACGCCTGCAGGCGCGCTTCTGTTTCACGTGAAACACTCACGCCGCCAATCCGGATTTGCCCGCTGGTCACGCCGACTTCGCCTGCGGCGTCCGGCGCAAACGCGCCAACAGCAGCATCAGCGCCGCCGGGGTCATGCCCTCGATCCGGGCGGCCTGCGCGATGGTGCCGGGCCGGACCTTGGCGAGCTTCATCTTCAACTCAGCCGAAAGCCCTTGAATTTCCTCATAATTCAGCGCCTCCGGGATCGTCTGCATCTCATCGCGCTGCAAGGCGGCAATGTCGCGCGACTGCCGTTCGATGTAATGGGCATAGAGCGCGTCGCGCTTGACCTGCATGCCGATTGCGGCGGGAACCGTGGCCAGTTCCGGCCATGCGGAGGCCAGTTGATCGAACTCCAGGTCGATCAGCGCCAGCGCCTCCAGCGCCGAGCGGTTCTCGCCGTCGGGGTTCAGGTTTACGCCCAGTTGCGCAAGCTCTCTTGCGGTCACAGTGGTCCCGGCAAGGGTCCGGCGCGCGTCATTGATCGCGTCCATCTTGGCGACATGGGCTGCCCAGCGCGTGTCGCCCACACAGCCCGCAACCCTGCCGAATTCCGTCAACCGCTGATCGGCATTGTCTGCCCGCAACGACAACCGGAACTCGGCGCGTGAAGTGAACATGCGGTAGGGTTCGCTGACGCCGCGCGTCACCAGATCGTCGATCATCACGCCGATGTAAGAGGTCGCGCGGCTGAACAGCACCGGATCGCCGGCGCGCCCGAGGCTCGCGGCGTTCAGGCCGGCCACAAGCCCCTGCGCCGCCGCCTCTTCATAGCCGGTGGTGCCGTTGATCTGGCCCGCCAGAAACAGCGCCGGCACGTCGCGCAGCTCGAGTGTCGGGCGCAGGGCGCGCGGATCGACATAGTCATACTCGATCGCGTAGCCCGGCTGCAGGATCACCGCCTGCTCCAGCCCCGCTATCGAGTGGACGTAGTCGCGCTGAACCTCCTCGGGCAGCGAGGTGGAAATGCCGTTCGGGTAGACGGTATGGTCGTCCAGCCCCTCGGGCTCCAGAAACACCTGATGCGAGGATTTGTCGGCGAAACGCACCACCTTGTCCTCGATCGACGGGCAGTAGCGCGGCCCGACCCCGTCGATATGGCCCCCATACATCGCCGATCTTGCGAGGTTTTCCCGAATGATCTGATGGGTCTTTTCGTTGGTATGGGTAATGCCGCACGAGATCTGCCGGACCGAAGGCCCCGTTGACAGGAATGAGAACATCGTCGGGTCATCGTCGCCCGGCTGGCTCTCGAGGCTCGACCAGTCGATCGTCCGTCCGTCCAGGCGCGGCGGCGTGCCGGTCTTGAGGCGCCCCAGCGGCAGGCCAAAGCTGTCAAGCCGCTCCGCCATCCGCACCGAGGGCTTGTCGCCCATACGGCCGCCGGCGCGGCGAACGTCACCGATATGGATCACCCCGCGCAGGAAGGTTCCCGTGGTCAGAACCACAGCGCCGGCGCTCAGGATGCTGCCATCGGCCAACTCGACGCCCGAGACCCGCCCGTTTTCAAGGGCCAGATCTACCGCCTCGCCCTCGATGATGCTCAGGCCGGGTTGCGCCTCGATCTCGGCCAGCATCTGCGCGCGATAGATCGCCCGGTCCGCCTGGGCGCGCGGTCCCTGCACCGCCGGGCCCTTCTTGCGGTTCAGCAGGCGAAACTGGATCCCGGCCCGGTCAGCAACACGCCCCATGACGCCATCGAGCGCGTCGATCTCGCGCACCAGATGCCCCTTGCCAAGGCCGCCAATCGCCGGATTGCAGGACATCACGCCAATCCCATCGCGGCGCAGCGTGACCAGCGCGGTCCGCGCGCCGGTGCGCGCCGCGGCATGGGCGGCTTCGGCGCCGGCATGGCCGCCACCAATCACCACCACATCAAAGTCACGCTGTTTCACGTGAAACACTCCTCACTTGCCGATGCAGAAGCTGGCAAAGATCTCGTCCAGAATATGCTCCACATCGACGCGTCCGACCAGCGAGTCAATGGCCCGCACCGCCGACCGAAGTTCTTCGGCCACCAGATCGGCCAACATGCTTTCGCCGGCCATCGCCGCCTCTGCTGCCTCCAGATAGGCCACGGCGCGCGTCATTGCCACCCTGTGCCGCTCGCGGATGGCAACGCCGATCCCGGCGCTGCGCTCCTGCAACTCGGCCGAAAGCGCCGCCACCAGCGCGTCAACCCCCTCGCCGGTCCTGCCGGACACCGCCAGCGCGCCCTCGGCGTCCAGCTGATCGGCCTTACCGCGCACCACCAGGTCCCCGGGCGCCACCGCCATCATCGGCGCCTGCCCCTCAAGCACCAGATGCACCCGCAAATCTGCCGCCGCCGCCCGCGCCAGCGCCCGCTCGATGCCGATCTCCTCGATCTCGTTTTCCGCCTCCCGCAGGCCGGCAGTATCCAGCACCGTAACCGCCAGACCGTCCAGATCCATCCGCACCTCGATGACATCGCGGGTGGTCCCGGCGAATTCCGAGGTTATTGCGGCCTCTCTGCCTGCTAACCTGTTGAGAAGTGTAGACTTTCCAACATTCGGGGCACCAACTATGGCAATCTCGAACCCCTCGCGGACCCGCTCTGCCATACGCGCTCCGCGCGCCTCGGCCGCCAGCTCGCCGGCGACGCCGCCCAGCAGGTCCCGGACCTCCGGCACCACGTCAACCGGCACGTCCTCATCCACAAAGTCGATTGTCGCTTCCAGCAAGGCCGCGGCGCGGACCAGGCGCGCCCGCCAGCTTTCCGCCTTGGCACCCAGCGCGCCGGACAGGACCCGCATGGCCTGCCGCCGCTGTCCCTCGGTCTCTGCCTCGATCAGGTCCGCCAGACCCTCGACCTGCGCCAGGTCCAGCCGGCCGTTTTCAAAGGCCCGGCGGGTAAACTCGCCCGCCTCTGCCTGCTGCGCGCGGCCATCAGCCGCGATGGCGCCCAGAACTCCGGCAATCACCGCGATGCTGCCATGCAGATGCAGTTCCACCACATCCTCGCCGGTAAAACTGCGCGGTCCCGCAAACACCAGCACCAGCGCCTCGTCCAGCACATTCCCGGCCGCATCGCGGATGCGCCGCAGGCTTCTTCCCTCGGCGGGCAGCTTCCCGGCGAGGCGTTCCGCCACCTCAACCGCCTGCGGCCCGGAGATGCGAATAACGGCCAAGCCGGCCTTGCCCCGCGCCGTGGCCAGGGCAAAAATCGTGTCCATGCCAGTCTCTCCGCCGAAAGACGCCCTAGGCGTTCATCGAATCAAAGAATTCTGAGTTGGTCTTGGTCTGCTTCAGTTTCGAGATCAGGAACTCGATGGCGTCGGTCGTGCCCATCGGGTTGAGGATCCGCCGCAGCACATAGGTCTTGGTCAGGTCGGATTTCTCGACCAGCAGATCTTCCTTGCGGGTGCCCGACTTCAAGATGTCCATCGCCGGGAACACCCGCTTGTCGGCAACCTTGCGGTCCAGCACGATCTCGGAGTTGCCGGTGCCCTTGAATTCCTCAAAGATCACCTCGTCCATCCGGCTGCCGGTATCGATCAGCGCCGTCGCGATGATGGTCAGCGAGCCGCCCTCCTCGATATTGCGCGCCGCGCCAAAGATCCGCTTGGGCCGCTGCAGCGCGTTGGCGTCCACACCGCCGGTCAGCACCTTGCCCGATGACGGCACCACGGTGTTGAACGCGCGCCCCAGTCGGGTGATCGAGTCGAGCAGGATCACCACGTCGCGCTTGTGCTCCACCAGCCGCTTGGCCTTTTCGATGACCATTTCGGCCACCGCCACGTGGCGCGTTGCCGGTTCGTCAAAGGTCGATGACACGACCTCGCCCTTGACCGAGCGTTGCATGTCGGTGACTTCCTCGGGGCGCTCGTCGATCAGCAGCACGATCAGGTAGCATTCCGGGTGATTGGTGGCGATGGAATGGGCAATGTTCTGCAGCAGCACCGTCTTGCCGGTCCGCGGCGGCGCCACGATCAGCCCGCGCTGGCCCTTGCCGATCGGCGCGACCAGATCGATGATCCGCGCCGAGCGGTCCTTGACCGTCGGGTCCTCCTCGATCTCCATCTTCAGCCGTTCATCGGGATAAAGCGGCGTCAGGTTGTCGAAGGCCACCTTGTGACGCGCCCGCTCCGGTTCCTCGAAGTTGATCTTCTCGACCGTCATCAGCGCAAAATAGCGCTCGGTCTCGTTGGGTTCCTGGATCAGCCCTTCCACCGTATCGCCGGTGCGCATGGCATATTGCCGGACCATCTCGGGGCTCACATAGATATCGTCCGGGCCCGGCAAGTAGTTCGCCTCCGGAGAGCGCAGAAAGCCGAAGCCGTCCTGCAGCACTTCCAGGACCCCGTCACCGCCGATCACCCATTCCTCGTCGGCGCGCTCCTTGAGGATCGAGAACATCATATCGCCCTTGCGCATCGTCGATGCGTTCTCGATCTCCAGATCCTCGGCCATGGCCAGCAGGTCCTTGGGGCTCTTGGCTTTCAGCTCGGCCAGGTTGAGGCGGTGTTGGGACATGGATGTCTCCTCGTTGGGCAACCGGGGCCCGCGCAGATGTCATGTAACAGGATAATACCCACCCGGACGGGCAGTTGCGGCACAGATAGCGGCCCCGCTGGGCCAAGTCAATCGCGGCTCAGAACGGCCTGACCACCACCGAAATCACGATCAGCACCATGAGCACGGTCGGCACTTCGTTCATCAGCCGGTAGGTGCGTCCGCTTCTGGTGTTTCGCCCCGCCGCAAAGTCCCGCCGTCGCGCCGAGAGCCAGCCGTGCAGCCACGACATCGTCAGCACCGAGGCCGCCTTTACCCAGGGCCAGCCCGAGCTCCAGTCCACCACCCCCGGCGTGAACACCAGCATCAGGCCAAACACCCATGCCGCAATCATCGCCGGATTGATGATCAGCCGCAAAAGCTTGCGCTCCATCACCTGAAAGGTCAGATCCATCTCCGACCCGGCCGGGGCGCGCTCCACGTGATAGACAAACAGCCTCGGCAGATAGAACATCCCCGCCATCCAGGCCACGATCGAGATGATATGAAATGCCTTGATCCACGGATAGGCGTTCAGGAGCAGGTCATCGAGCATCTCAGGATTCCTTGTTTCCCTCTTCCTTAATTAAAGAAATGAAAAAGGGAAGATGATGATGTTGGGCCGGGGATAAGCCCGTGTTCCGAAACCATCCTCAGACTTATCCAATACCCCGGACCGCGCAGCCCAGGCTCTCCGCAAACTGATGGCAATATTTTCCGCCATATATCAACATATTACGCGGTGCGACAGACAGGCCCAGCTTCCATAAGCCCACTTGACAGGCCCGGGCGGCCGATTCGTCCACAACCCCGGACTTATCCTTGCCCACCGTGGGTGGTTGACGGACAAAGCCCCGGCCTGTCATCCCTTGCCCACATCCCTGATGCCCCTTCCCGCCCGCGGCGGCATTGGCCCCGTGCTTGCCCCGCCACTTATCCAAAGACCTGCACACATGACCCAAGACATCGTCCTCGCCTCCGGTTCCTCCATCCGGGCGCAGCTGTTGCGCAATGCCGGCGTCGCCGTCACGGTGGCGCCGGTCGCGGTTGATGAGGCCGCCATCCGTGCGGCCCTGCTGGCCGAAGCCGCAAACCCGCGCGCCATCGCCGATGCGCTGGCCGAAACCAAGGCCCGCAAGGCGGCCGCCCGCCACCCGGGCGCGCTGGTGATCGGGTGCGACCAGGTGCTTGAGCACAGGGGCCGGATCCTCGCCAAACCCGCGTCGCCCGATGATGCGATTGCCCAACTGGGCATCTTGCGCGGTGGCACCCATCGCCTGCTGTCCGCAGCCGTGGTCTATCAGGATGGCGAGCCGCTCTGGCGTCATGTCGGCGTCGTGCGCTTGCATATGCGGGCGGTTTCGGACGCCTATGTTTCCGACTATGTTGCACGCAACTGGTCAAGCATCCGCGAGGCCGTCGGATGCTACAAGCTGGAGGAAGAGGGCGTGCGGCTCTTTGACAAGATCGAAGGTGATTATTTCAGCGTCCTGGGCCTGCCGCTGGTCGAGCTCCTGTCCTGGCTTTCGCTGCGCGGAGCCTTGCCCGCATGACCGAGCACCGCATCCCACTCGCCGGTGTCATCGGCAACCCCGTCGCGCATTCGCGCTCGCCCCGGCTGCACCGGCACTGGCTCAGGACCTACGGGATCGAGGGCGATTACCTGCCGCTGCATGTCACCGAAGATCACCTGGCCCAGGTGCTGCGCGCCTTGCCGCATATGGGGTTTGTCGGGGTCAACGTCACCATCCCGCACAAGGTGGCGGTGCTGCAGATCGCTGATCACATCTCGGACCGGGCCACGCTGATCGGCGCCGCCAATACCCTGATCTTCCGCAAGGACGGCAAGATCCACGCCGACAATACCGATGGCTACGGCTTCATCTCCAACCTGCGCCAGCATGTGCCGGACTGGAGTCCCCAGAGCGCGCCTTCCGTGGTCTTTGGCGCCGGTGGCGCGGCGCGGGCGGTGATCGTCTCGCTGATCGATGCCGGGGCGCCGCTCATCCACCTTGCCAACCGCACTCGCCCCAAGGCCGAGGCGCTGCGCGACGAATTCGGCGCGCGGATCCAGGTTGTGGACTGGGTGCAGGCCGGCAACGTGCTCGAAGCCGCGGGCACCGTCATCAACACCACCTCGCTGGGCATGGTCGGCCAGTCGGAGTTCCGCGTGCCGCTCGATGGCCTGCGGCCCGGCACCGTGGTGACCGATCTGGTCTATACCCCGCTGCGCACCCGCCTGCTCGACGAGGCCGAAGCCGCCGGCTGCATCACCGTCGACGGTCTCGGCATGTTGTTGCATCAGGGCGTTCCGGGCTTCGAGCGTTGGTTCGGCGTCCGCCCCGAGGTCAATGACGCCACCCGCGCGGCGGTCCTGGCGTGACCTGGACGCTTGGCCTCACCGGCTCGATCGGCATGGGCAAATCCACGACCGCGCAGCTGTTTCGCGACGAAGGCGTACCGGTCTGGGATGCCGATGAAGTGGTGCACCGGCTCTACGGCACGGGCGGCGCGGCGGTTGCGCCGCTGGCCGCGCTCTGGCCCGGCCTGCTGCAGGACGGCGCCATTTCCCGCGCGCGGCTCAGGCAGCTGATCGCGGAAGATCCCGGCGCCCTGGCCCGGGTCGAGGCCATCGTGCATCCGCTGGTGGCCGCCGACCGGCAGGCGTTCATCGGCCAGGCCGGCGCTGACATCGTGGTTCTCGATATCCCGCTGCTGTTTGAAACCGGGGCCGAGCAATGGCTCGATTCGGTTCTCGTGGTGACGGCTCCGGCCGCGGTGCAGCGCGCCCGGGTGCTCGACCGGCCCGGCATGACGCCCGAGCATCTCGACCTGATCCTGTCGCGCCAGATGCCGGATGCAGAAAAGCGCGCCCGCGCCGATCATGTCATCGAAACCCTGTCGCTGGACGCGGCCCGCGCTGCCGTGCGACAGCTGATCGCAACCCTCAGGGACAGGCTGGCCAATGCGTGAAATCGTTCTGGATACCGAAACCACCGGCTTCGAGCCCGACGAGGGCGACCGGATCGTCGAGATCGGCGCGGTCGAGCTGTTGGGCCATGTCCCGACCGGCCGCACCTACCACCAGTATATCAACCCCCAGCGCTCCATGCCGCAGGGTGCCTTCGAGGTGCACGGGCTTGGCGACGATTTTCTGGCCGACAAGCCGGTTTTCGCCGAGATCGCCGATGCGTTTCTGGAATTTGCCGGCGATGCCAGGCTGGTGATCCACAATGCCGCCTTCGACATGAAGTTTCTCAATGCCGAGCTGGGCTGGGTCAACCGGCCGCTGATCGCCGCTGACCGCGCCATCGACACGCTGGCCATAGCGCGGCGCAAGTTCCCCGGCTCGCCCGCCTCGCTGGACGCGCTCTGCCGCCGTTTCGGCATCGACAATTCGGCGCGCACCCTGCACGGCGCGCTGCTCGACAGCGAGATCCTGGCCGAGGTCTATCTGGAGCTGATCGGCGGCCGGCAGCCCGATTTCGGGCTTTCGGGCCAGGCCGAGAGCCCGGCCCTGCCAACCGGACAGCGCGCCGATGGCTGGCGGCCCGGCCCGAGGGCAAGGCCGCTGCCGCCAAGGATCACCGAAGACGAGGCGCAGGCGCATGCCCGCTTCGTCGCGCAGCTGGGCGCCGAAGCGGGCTGGAAGCCGGCGGATTAGGCTTCGGTCTTGGCCGCGCCGTTGGTTCCGGCCTGCGCCTGAAGCCTGCGGGCAATCTCGTTGCGATAAAGCGCCACGAAATCAATGGTTTCAAGGTTCAGGGGTGGAAAGCCGCCATCGCGGGTCACATCGCTGACGATGCGGCGCAGGAACGGGAAGGTGATGCGCGGGCATTCGATCATCAGATAGGGCAGCAACTGTTCGTCCGACAGCCCGTCGATCTGGAACACGCCGGCATATTCGACCTCGAGCAGGAACAGCGGCTCGCTGGTCGGCTGGCTGTTGGAGGTGACCTTGAGCTTGGTGATCACCTCGAACTGGTTGTCGGCGCCGCGCTTGCGCGCATCCAGATTCACCTGGATCTGCATCTCGGGCTTGACCTCGCCCTTGACGCCCTTTTGCGCCATGTAGTTCTCGAACGACATGTCGCGCACATACTGGGTAATCACCCGCTGGGTGATCTGCGGCGCGGCCTGCGGCTGGGCGGGGGTTTCCTTGGTCTCGGTCATCTTGTCGGCTCCGGTAAAGAAATATCGCGCCGTTCCTATCAGCAAGGCCCCCCGGCCTCAATGCTTGCCGGTCAGTGCCGGGTCCAGCCACTGGTGCCGTGGGTCGGATGCGGCGGCGAGGGGACCTCCTCGTAATCGGCGTCGATGGTCTCGGGTCCGCCTGCCGGTCCGTGCCGTGGCGCCGGGCCGGTCGCGCCGAACGTCATCGCCTCGAACCGCACCCTGCGGCGCAGATAGGCCAGAACGGCCGACCTGACCGGCGCGATCAGCAGCAAGAGCCCCATCGTATCGGTGAAAAAGCCCGGCGTCAGCAACAGCGCGCCGGCCAGCACGATCAGCGCGGTATGGGCCAGCGGCTCGCTCGGGTCGCGCAGCTCCGAGAACGACCGGCGCAGGTTCACGATCTCGCGCGTGGCCTGATCGCGCACCAGCCGCGCGCCCAGAAGCGCCGTCAGCAGCACGATCGCCAGCGTCGGCCATAGCCCGATCAGACCACCCACCTGAATGAACAGACCGATCTCGATCAGCGGAACCGCGATAAATGCCAGCAAAAGCCACATAAACGACCTCCTTGGGCGCAAAAGCCTTGCGGTGGACTTGACCCCACCCCTGCCCTACATAGGTGCAGATCACTGGGGTTGCTATCCCGCCCCGAAATTGAGGACACCCATGAATTCGCCGATCATCCAGCTCATCGTTCTCGCAGGCATCGCGGTGTTCCTGATCCTGAGGCTGCGCAACGTCCTGGGCACCCGGGACGGATTCGAAAAGCCCCCGACCGCCATTCCCGACGCCTCGCGCAAGCGGGGCCGCGCCACGCTCGAGGTGATCGACGGCGGCCCCGACCGCGACATCACCGACCATGCCCCCGAGGGCAGCGAAACCGCCAAGGCGCTGGCGGCGATGAAGGCCGCCGAGCCGAGCTTCAATGTCGGCGAGTTCCTGCAAGGCGCACGCGGCGCCTACGAGATGATCCTGATGGCCTTCGAGCGCGGCGATCTTGCCGCGGTGCGCGCCTTCCTGTCGCCCGAAGTCTACGAGACCTTCGCGCTTGTCGTCGAGGACCGCGAGACCAAGGGGCTCAAGATCTCGGCCACCTTTGTCGGCATCAGCGAGATGACGCTGAAATCGGCCGAGTTTGACCGCACGTCGAAAGAGGGCGAGGTCACCGTCCGGTTCAAGGCCGAGCTGACCTATCAGGTGCATGATCGCGCCGGTGATCTGGTCGAGGGCAGCGCCAATGCCATCAAGCGCCAGCAGGACACCTGGACCTTCGGGCGGGTCATGGGCGCGGCAGATCCGAACTGGCAACTGGTGGCTACGTCGGAATGATCGGGGCGCTGGTCCGGGCCAGCCTGGCCAGCCTCCTGATCGCGGGAACCGCCATGGCTGAAAGCAAGATAACGCTGCTGGATTTTTCGGACCTCAACGGCTGGGCCGAAGACGACCACGCCGAGGCGCTGGCGGTGTTCCGCAGCAGCTGTTCCACCTTTTCGGCGCCCGACTGGATCGGGATCTGCCTGGCGGCCACCGACGTGGCCGACCCGAAGGCATTCTTCGAAGAGCACTTCCGCCCGGTCATGGTCGAAGACGGCCGCGACCCGCTGTTTACCGGCTATTACGAGCCGCAGATCCCCGGCTCGCTGGTGCGCACCGCGCATTTCGCCTATCCGGTCTACAGCCTGCCGCCGGAAGTGACGCCCGGCCAGGTCTGGCTCACGCGGCAGGAGATCGAGGAAAGCGGCGTGCTGGAAGGGCGCGGGCTCGAACTGGCCTGGCTGGCCGATCCGGTCGAGCGGTTCTTTCTCCAGGTGCAGGGGTCGGGTCGGATCCTGTTGCCCGATGGTTCGGTGCTGCGCCTGGGCTTCGCGGCCCGCAACGGCCGGCCCTACGCTTCGGTCGGTGAAGAGATGGTGCGCCAGGGTCTTGCCACCCGCAACACCATCTCGGCCCAGGCCATCCGCGACTGGGTCCGCGCCCATCCCGAGGAAGGCCGCGAACTGCTCTGGGCCAACCCCTCCTACATCTTCTTCCGCCGGTTGCCCGACACCGATCCGCATCTTGGCCCGCCCGGCGCCATGGCCCGCCCCGTGACCGCCATGCGCACCATCGCCGTCGATCCCGACTTCACCCCGCTCGGCGCGCCGGTCTGGCTGGAAAAGGGCGGACCGATTCCGCTGACCCGGCTGATGATCGCCCAGGATACCGGCTCGGCGATCCGGGGCGCGCAGCGGGCCGATATCTTCTACGGATCGGGCGATGAGGCCGGCCGGCTGGCCGGCCGCGTCCGCGACGGCGGCCGGATGATCGTTCTGGTCCCCAGACAGCGGGCCGAGTCCCTGCCGCCCGTCAACTGATGCGCCGCCCACGCCACCTCTCGGCTGAGGAGCGCGCGCTGTGGGACATGGTGGCGCGGCGCGCCAAGCCGCTCTCCGCCCCCAAACCCGCCAAGCCCGAGGCGCGCCGGCACGAAACGCCCTCGCGCCCGCAATTGCCCCAGGTGACCGAGCCGCAACCGCTTTTCCCCTTTCGCGTCGGGCAAACCGCCGCTGCGGCGCGCGGCAACGATCTGCTGCCCTCGGTCAATGCCCGGCTGGAGGCGGCGCCGGTCAGGATGGACAACAAGGCTTTTGGCCGCCTCAAGCGTGGCAAGCTGGTGCCCGAAGCGCGGCTGGACCTGCACGGCATGACCCTGTCCGAGGCGCATCCCGAGCTGATTTCCTTCATCCTGTCGGCACAGGCCTGCGGGTTGCGGCTGGTTCTGGTGATCACCGGCAAGGGCAAGCAGAAGGACGAAGGCGGGCCGATCCCGGTCCGGCACGGGGTCTTGCGGCATCAGGTGCCGCACTGGCTGGAAGCCTCGCCGCTGAAACAGGCGGTGCTGCAAGTGACCGCCGCGCATCTGCGCCATGGCGGGCACGGCGCCTATTACGTCTATCTAAGGCGCGGGCGCTAGGCGGGCCGTCGCCGCGCGCACCGGCAGGATCAGCAACAGGCTGGCCACCAGAAAGCTGGCGGCGAAGGCCAGCAATTGTAGCGGATAGGCCACCCCGATATCGATCAGCCAGCCCGACAGCCCCGGCCCGATGGCCGAGCCCAGCACCATGACCGCGGCCACCACCGCCTTGATCGAGCCGACATGCCGGGTGCCGAAATACTCGGCCCAGCAGGCGGCCGGCAAGGTCGCCTGACCCCCGCCCGCGATCCCCATCAGGATCACGCCGGCAGCAGACCATCCGACCGTGGGCGCATACCAGTGAAGCCCGAATCCCAGCGTCAGCGGCAAAAGGTAAAGCGGCAACAACCGCCCGCTGCCGACCCGGTCGATCATCCAGCCATACCAGATGGTCGAGACCAGCGCCGCAGCGGTCCCGAGCGGAAACACCGCCACCAGCGACAGATGCGCCCAGCCCTTGACCTCGGCGAAATGCACCTGGTGGAACCAGAACGCGGTGCCGAAGGCCGGAAACAGCATCAGCGCAGGGATCATTGCCCAGAACAGCGGGTGACCGAGCGCCTCGGCCCGTGTCCAGTGCCGCCCGTCCATGCCAACGGCAGGCTCGTCGGTGGCGACCGATTGCGGCGTGCGCTCGCTGCGCAACAGCGCCCAGAGCACCGGGATTGCCAGCACCGCCACCAGCGCGGTCCCGACCCAGAGCCAGCGCCAGTCGGCCCAGCCCTTGAGCCAGACCATGCCCAGCGGCAGCGACGCCTCGCCAATGGAAAAGCCCAGCGTCGCCACGGCCAGCGCCTTGCCCCGCGTGGCGACAAACCAGCGCGCCATGGCGACAATGCCGACATGGCTGGCCATGCCCTGCCCGAAAAAGCGCAGCGCCAGGATGATCACCGGCAACAGCCACACCGTCGTGTTGGCCGCCATCGCCAGGCAGGCCAGCGCCAGGCCCAGGATCACCGCCGACCCGAGCGCGCGCACCCGGTACCGGTCGGTCAACCCGCCCGCCCAGAGCATCAGCAGCGCCGAGACCCCGGTGCTCAGCATGTAGATCCCGCCCCAGGCGCCGTGGGTCAGCCCGAAGCCATCGCGGATCTCGCCGCCGAAGATCGAGATGAAATAGGTCTGACCGAACGAGGACAGGAATGACATCAGCATCCCGGCCGCCAGCCAGCGGGCATTGTCACGCAGAAAGCGAAGGTAATTCATCGACGAGGCCCATCAGGTCTGGCCCTTGATGGACCAGCGGCCCCGGCGCCGAAAGCCCTAAAGCACGTAGCGGCTCAGATCGGTCGAGCGCGACAGTTCGCCCAGATGGGTTTCGACGAATGCGGCATCGACCGTCACCTTGTCGCCCGCCCGGTCCGGCGCGGCGAAGGACAGGTCCTCGAACACCCGCTCCATGACGGTGTAGAGCCGCCGTGCGCCGATATTCTCGACGCTGCGATTCACCTCCGCCGCAATCCGCGCCAGCGCGCCGATCCCATCGGGGGTGAAGCTGACGGTTACATCCTCGGTCCCCAGCAGCGCTGTGTACTGGCGGGTCAGCGCGTTATCGGTCTCGGTCAGGATGCGGACGAAATCTTCTTCGGTCAGCGGCCGCAGCTCGACCCGGATCGGCAACCGGCCCTGAAGCTCCGGCAACAGGTCCGACGGCTTGGCGATGTGAAACGCGCCCGAGGCGATGAACAGCACATGGTCGGTCTGCACCGGGCCGTGCTTGGTTGAAACCGTCGTGCCTTCGATCAGCGGCAGCAGGTCGCGTTGCACGCCCTCGCGGCTGACATCGGCGCCGCGCGCGTCGGCGCGGGCACAGACCTTGTCGATCTCGTCGAGAAAGACGATGCCGTTCTGCTCGACCGCCTCGATCGCCGTCCGGGTGACGGTCTCGTCGTCCAGCAGCTTGTCAGCCTCCTCCGAGATCAGCACCTCGTAGCTGTCGGCAACGGTCAGTTTCTTGCGGGTCATCCGCTGCCCGAAGGCCTTGCCGAAGATTTCGCCCAGGTTCAGCCCGCCCGGCATCCCGCCCGGCTGGCCGGGGATCTCGAAGCCCTGCATCGGGCTCGACGTGTCCGCCACTTCCATCTCGATGACGGTGCTGTCCAGCTCGCCCGAACGCAGCTTGCGGCGAAAGACCTCGCGCGTGCTGTCGCGCGCATCGGTGCCGGCGATGGCGGTTATCACCCGCTCTTCGGCGGCCTCGCGGGCGCGGGCGGTCACGTCCTCGCGCATCTGGGCGCGTGTTTGCAGGATGGCGATGTCCACCAGATCGCGGATGATCTGCTCGACATCGCGCCCGACATAGCCCACTTCGGTGAACTTGGTGGCCTCGACCTTGATGAAGGGCGCCCGCGCCAGCTTGGCGAGCCTGCGGCTGATCTCGGTCTTGCCGACGCCGGTGGGCCCGATCATCAGGATGTTCTTGGGATAGACCTCGTCGCGCAGATCGGCGGCCAATTGCTTGCGCCGCCAGCGGTTGCGCAAAGCCACGGCGACGGCGCGCTTGGCGTCTTTCTGGCCGATGATGAAGCGATCAAGCTCCGAGACGATCTCGCGCGGGGTCAGGTCGGTCATGGGGTTTCCTTTGCGGGTTTGTTCCGATCTAGGCCCGAAGGGTCCGGAATCCAAGTGCCGGCCATATGTGTCAAAGGCCGGGGGCGGCGTCACAACTTTGTCAGGCGGATTGCCGTGGCCGGGGCGTTGGGCGACAAGTCGGGGACATGGAGAGGCCCAAATGCTGGATTCTGCCGCCAGAAAACTGATCGATCCGGCCCTGGACCGCGCCGGGCGCTACCTGGCCGGGCGCGGGGTTGCGGCGGACCGGGTGACGCTAATCGGCCTGGCGCTGGGCCTGCTCGCCGCGCTTCTGATCGCGCTGGGCGCCTTCGGGCTGGCGCTGCTGCCGCTGCTGGCCGGGCGCATCGCTGACGGGCTTGACGGCGCCGTGGCCCGCGCCGGCACCAGAACCGATTTCGGCGGCTACCTTGATATCGTGGCCGACATGGCCTTTTACGGCGCGATTCCGCTGGCCTTCGTCATCCATGCGCCTGCCGCCAACGGCGCTGCGGGCGCATTCCTCCTGGCCAGCTTCTACGTCAACGGGGCCAGCTTCCTCGGCTATGCCGTTCTGGCCGAAAGGCGCGGGCTGGAAACCACGGCCCAGGGCGCCAAGTCGCTCTACTATTCCGGCGGCCTGCTCGAAGGCACCGAGACCATCGCCTTTTTCGTCGCGCTTTGTCTCTGGCCGGGCCTGTTCGCGCCGCTGGCCTGGGTCTTTGGCGCGCTGTGCCTCGCCACCGCCGCGCTGCGCCTGCGCGCCGCCCGCGCCAGCTTTCCCGCCCTTGAGGAGCCGAAATGAAACGACTGGCTCTGGCCGCCCTCACCGCATTCGCAACCCCCCTCGCCGCAGGGGCCGACCCGGACCCTTCGGACTGGGCCGCCGTGCTGGACGAGGCGCGCGGCCAGACCGTCTATTGGCACGCCTGGGGCGGATCGACCACGACCAACGACTTCATCGCATGGGTCGGAGACCGGGTGCTGGCAGATCATGGCATCACGCTCAACCATGTGAAGCTGACCGATACCGCCGATGCCGTGACCCGCGTGTTGTCCGAAAAGCAGGCGGGGGTTGTGGATGGCGGCGCCGTTGACCTGATCTGGATAAACGGCGCCAATTTCAGCGCCATGAAGGATGCGGGCCTGCTGTTCGGGCCCTTTGCCGAGGCCTTGCCCAACTGGCAGCTGGTCGATACGGCGGGCAAGACCGTGCGGACCGATTTCACCATTCCGGTCGAGGGTTACGAATCGCCCTGGGCGATGGCGCAGGTGGTGTTCATGCATGACACCGCCGACCTGCCCCAACCGCTCGGGTCGATGCAGGCGATACTGGACTGGTCCACGCAAAACCCCGGGCGCTTTACCTATCCACAGCCGCCGGATTTCCTCGGGACCACCTTTCTCAAGCAGGCGCTGGTCGATCTGACCGGGGATCCCGCCATACTGTCCGGCCCCGCCACCGATCAGAATTACGCCGCCACAACCGCGCCGCTCTGGGCGTTTCTCGATGCGCTGACCCCGACGCTCTGGCGCTCGGGGCGGGCCTATCCGGCCACCGGGCCGGCGCAGCTTCAGCTGATGGCCGATGACGAGATCGACCTGGCGATCTCGTTCAGCCCCGGCGAGGCGACAGCGGCCATCGCCAACGACCAGTTGCCTGACTCTGTCCGGACCTTCGTGCTCGACAAGGGCACGATCGGCAACGCTTCCTTCGTGGCGATCCCGTTCAACTCGGGGGCCAAGGCGGCGGCGATGGTGGTCGCCAACGTCCTGCTTTCGCCCCAGGCGCAGGCCCGCGCGCAGGATCCGGCGGTATTGGGCTATGGCACGGTCCTGGACCTGGCAGCCCTGAGCCCTGACGACAGGGCGCTGTTCGACGCGCTCGATCTGGGCATTGCCACGCTCTCGCCCGAGGAACTCGGCGGCGTCCAGCCCGAGCCGCATCCAAGCTGGATGGTCCGCATCGCCCAAGACTGGGCAAGCCGTTATGGCGTGGTCCGGTAGCTTGGTCCGACAGGGGTGGTAGCATGTTGAGGGCCGTGCCCGTTCTGGCCGGGGCGATCATGGTGGTGCCGGTGCTGGCCGGCCTGATCGGCACCGCCCTGCCGGCCTTCGGCCATTTCCCTGCTGCCGGCCTTGCGGGGCCATCGCTCGATCCGTTCCGGCAATTGCTGGCATGGCCGGGGCTCTGGACTGCGGTGCGGCTGTCACTGGTCAGCGGGTTTGCGGCGACCGGGCTTTCGCTGGCCATCGTGGCGCTGATCCTTGCCGGCTGGTCCGGGACGCGGGCGTTTCGCTGGGTCGAGCGGGCGCTGTCGCCGCTGCTTTCGGTGCCGCACGCGGCGGCGGCCTTCGGGCTGGCCTTCCTGATCGCGCCGTCGGGCTGGCTGGCGCGGCTCTTGTCGCCCTGGGCCACGGGCTGGACGAGGCCGCCCGACCTGCTGATCCCGCAGGATGGCTACGGCATCGCGCTGACACTGGGGCTGGTGGTCAAGGAGGTGCCGTTCCTGTTGCTGATGTCGATATCGGCGCTGTCGCAGGTTGATGCGGCGCGCTCGCTCACCCTGGCGCAGACACTGGGCTACGGGCGGGTGACCGGCTGGCTCAAGGTGGTGTTTCCAAGGCTCTACGCGCAGATCCGCCTGCCCGTCTTCGTGGTGCTGGCGTTTTCGATGACGGTTGTCGATGTGGCGCTGATCCTCGGGCCGAGCACGCCACCGCCGCTTTCGGTGCTGGTCGTGCGCTGGATGTCGGACCCGGATCTGTCGATGCGGCTGCTGGCCAATGCGGCCGCGATGCTCCAGCTTGCGCTGGTGGCCGGCGGACTCGTGGTCTGGGCGCTGGTCGAGGCCGCCATCCTGCGGACCAGCGGCCCCTGGATCGCGCGCGGCCATCGGGGCCGGGTGCAGTCCGGCCAGCGGTTGCTGGCGCTTGGCGCCGCCTTGCTGGTGGTGGCAAGTGTATTCGCCGGGCTGGCGGTGCTGGCCGTCTGGTCTTTCGCCGGGCCGTGGCAGTTTCCCGATGCGCTTCCCGACAGTCTTACCCTGCGCCACTGGATCAGGCACTCCGAAGGTGCGGCAGGGTCATTCCTGCAGACCATGACCATCGCCGCGCTCTCTACCCTGGCGGCGCTGTTTCTGGCTCTGGGTTGTCTTGAGGCCGAACATCGCCATGGCATGAAGATTGCCGGCCGGCTGCTCTGGATCGTCTATTTGCCCTTGTTAGTGCCACAAATCTCGTTTCTCCCCGGCCTGCAGACCGCCTTTCTGTTCGGCGGGCTGGAGAATGGGTTGGGCGTGGTGGTCCTGTCGCATCTGGTCTTCGTGTTTCCCTATGTGCTGTTGTCGCTGAGCGATCCGTATCGGGCGTGGAATCCGCGGATCGGCACCGTTGCGGCAACTCTCGGCGCCTCGCCCGGCCGCATCTTCTGGCGGCTGCGGCTGCCGATGCTGACGCGCGCGATGCTGACGGCGGTTGCCGTCGGCATCGCGGTTTCGGTCGGGCTCTACCTGCCGACGCTGCTGATCGGCGGCGGGCGGGTGGCCACGCTGACCACCGAGGCGGTGGCGCTGACATCGGGCGGCGACCGGCGCGCCATCGGGGTCTATGCGCTGATGCAGACCGCCGCCGCGCTCTTGCCCTTTGCGGCGGCCATCGTGATACCGGCATGGCTGTGGCGCAACCGGAGGGGGCTGCTGCATGGATAGGGGCCTGACGCTGGACCAGGTGCGGATCAGCCGGGGAAGCTGGACGCTGGTCGATCTGTCCTGCACGATACCCCCGGGCGGGGTCCTGACGGTGATGGGGCCGTCGGGGTCGGGCAAGTCGACGCTGCTGGCCTTCATCACCGGCACGCTCGCGCCCGGATTCCGGGCCACCGGCCGGGTCATCCTGAACGGACAGGACCTGGCCCATGTCCCGACCGACCGGCGCCGGATCGGGCTGCTGTTTCAGGACGATCTGTTGTTTCCGCATCTGTCCGTGGGCCAGAACCTGGCGTTTGGCCTGCGGCCCGGGGGCAGCAAGCCGGAACGCGCCGCCCGCATCGCTGCCGCCCTGTCCGAAGTGGGGCTGGCCGGTTTTGAATCGCGCGACCCCGCGACCCTTTCGGGCGGACAGAAGGCGCGGGTATCGCTGATGCGCACGCTCCTTAGCGAGCCTTGCGCCCTGCTGCTGGACGAGCCGTTTTCCGGGCTCGATCCGGCGCTGCGCAGCCAGATCCGCGCGCTGGTGCTGCAAACCGCGCAGCGGCGCGGTCTGCCGATGCTGCTGGTCACCCATGACCCCGAGGATGCCGATGCCGTCGGCGGCCTGCGGGTGATGCTCGGCGCCTGAAACCGCCCGGACTCGCGTTTGGCTGCTGGCGATCAGCCGCGAACTCTGCTTGTGTGCCGCGCAAATGAATCGGGTCTGGGAGACGTGCATGGCCGAGGTCTTGAAGGTGGCGCTGGTGGGTATCGGCAAGATTGCCCGGGACCAGCACGTTCCGGCAATCAGGGCCAGCGCCGACTGGATCCTTGCCGCCACGGTCAGCCGGCAGGGCAGGGTCGACGGAGTGGAGGCCTATACCGATATTGACCGGATGCTCGCGGAGCGCCCCGAGATATCGGTCGTGTCGCTGTGCCTGCCGCCGGTCCCCCGCTTTGCCTATGCGCGGGCAGCGCTTGCGGCTGGGCGGCATGTCATGCTGGAAAAACCTCCGGGCGCCACGCTGGCCGAAGTGCAGATGCTGCGCGATCTGGCCGGGCGCAAGGGGCTGACGCTGTTTGCCACCTGGCACAGCCGCATGGCCAGTGGCGTTGCGGCCGCCAAGCGCTGGCTGAGCGACAAGCAGGTCACGCGCGCCCATATCACCTGGCGCGAAGATGTGCGCAAGTGGCATCCGGGCCAGGACTGGGTGTTCGAGCCGGGCGGCATGGGGGTGTTCGATCCGGGCATCAACGCGCTTTCGATCATCACCGAGATCCTGCCGATGCCAATCCACCTGACCGGCGCGACGCTCGAATACCCGGAGAACCGGCAAACCCCGATCGCCGCGCGGCTGACCTTTTCCGATGGCGTCAGCGCCGATTTCGACTGGCGGCAGCAGGGCCCGCAGACCTGGGATATCGAGGTTGAAACCGGCGAAGGGGTGATGGTCCTGCACGAAGGCGGCAACCGGTTGGTGATTGACGGGCAGGAGGTGCCGGGCAGCGGCGCGCACGAATATCCGGCGCTTTATGCCCGCATGGCCCGGCTGGTTCGCGACAAGCAAAGCGACGTGGACGTCACGCCGATGATCCACCTCGCCGACGCGCTGACGCTTGGCCGCCGCGAAATGGTCGCGCCGTTCGATTTCTGACAGTCAAATTCTGACAGGCAAAAAAATACCCCCAGGCCAAAGCCCGGGGGCAATTGTCACACAACAAACCGCGGCAGGCCTGGGCCAACCGCGATCAATCGTGCGAAAACCTGACCTTGATCAGGCTTCGCTGCTGGAATCGTCACCCGAAGCGAGGGCGACGAGAATGCCAACGATCAGGATCGGAATGATCCAGCCAAAGCCCGAGCCGGTTTCCGGCACGACTTCGATGACTTCCGATTCGATCACGGCATTGGCCAGGCCGCCGGCAACAGCAGCCGAAGCCGCAGCAACCAGACCGCCGGTCAAAAGGAGAAATTTCTTCATGATAGTCCTCACTGTAGTAGGTGACCCCACAAACAAGGCAATTGTGGCCGGAAGTCAACGAAAACTGATCAACCCGAAGCTTTTTTTGTGAGCTGTGCCTGTCATGCCCGGGGCGCGATCGTTCGGTAAGGTGACCCGACGGCACCGATATAATAGCTGATCACACCCCAGGCCCGTGCCAGCCGCAGCCCCGCCAGTCCAAACTCGCCGCGGGCGGCTTCGGACGATAGCGGGAATAGCAATATCCCCTTCAGGCCGTAGCTCAACGCCAGCATCACATGGCGGAACAGGCGCAGGAAGTTGATGAAATGCGTCGCAGGACCCGGCGCGAGTTTCCGGCGGATGCGGCACGAATTGACCTGGAACCCGGCAAGCCGGCTGGCGGTGCCGCGGAATCTGGCGCGGTCGCCCGATTTGGTCTCGCGGATGATCGCACCACGCACCCAGAGCGTGGGCTGGCCGGCCTTTTCGGCGCGCAGCCCGAATTCGGTGTCCTCGCTGCCGGAGAAGTTGAAGTGCGGATCAAACCGCATCCCCATGCCGTCAGATCCGAATATGTCCTTATGCATCAGGGAGTTGCCGCCCATGAAGCCGCGCTGTTCGGCCCCATCCGATAGCGTGGTGACATGGCGGTCAAAACCGGCGCGATCCTCCGGCTGGCGGGGCAGGAAGCGCGAGTAGTCTTCAGAATAGCGATACCAGTAGGGCCCGGTCATCAGGCGCGCATCGGGCCGGGCACGCATCGCCGCCTCGTAGGCGCGCAGCCAGTCGGGCAGCGCCTCCTCGTCATCGTCAAATCCGGCAACCCAGGTGGCGCCAAGCCGGTCAGCCTCATCGAGTGCGCGGTTTCTGGCCATCACCAGCCCCAGACGCGGCTCATGGACGTGATGCACCGGAAAGCCGGGGTCGAAACCGGCGAGCATCTCGCCCAGCTTCGGCTCCGGCTCGTTCTCGACGATCACCAGCGCCAGGTCATGGTGCTCTGGCCGCTCCAGCGCCGCGAGGGACGCGAGGGCCCTGGCCAGCAGGGCGGGCCGCTCGCGCGTGCAGATGCAGATACAGATCAGCGGGCGTGTCATGCCCAAGTCCTACCCACCCCAACCACCCGCCTCAAGTCGGATTACGGGTGGAACCTGTCGCACAATCGGGTTGCTTGTGCCGCCGCCGTTGCTAGGTCTGGGCGGGACAGCAAAGCGAGGCAACATGGCATATCTGTTGGGCGTCGATACCGGGGGCACCTATACCGATGCGGTGGTTCTGGACGAGGCCGCGGACCGGGTCGTGGCCTCGGCCAAGTCGCTGACCACGCGGCCGGACCTCGCGCTGGGCGTCGGCCGTGCCATTGACGCCGCGATTGACTCGGCGGGCATCGAGCCCCGGCAGATCGCGATGGTCTCGCTTTCGACCACGCTGGCCACCAATGCGCTGGTCGAAGGGCAGGGCGGCCGCGTGGCGCTGGTGTTCATCGGCTTCGAGCGCGCCGAACTGGGCCGGTCCGGGCTCGAGGAGGGGCTCAAGGGTGATCCGGTCATCCATCTGGCCGGCGGCCACAACCATACCGGAACCGAAAAGGTAGAGCTTGACCTCGGGGCGCTGCGCGTCGCGCTGGCCGGGCTTGGCGCTGACATTACCGGTGTTGCCGTTGCCGCGAGCTTTGCGACCCGCAACCCGGCCCATGAAATCGCCGCGCGGGACCTGATCCGAGAGATGACGCAGCTGCCCGTGACCTGTTCGCACGAGCTTTCCTCGGCTCTGGGCGGACCCAAGCGGGCCCTGACGGCGGTGCTGAACGCGCGGCTGATCGGCATGATCGACCGGCTGATTTCGGCCTGCGAAGGGCATCTGGAAAGCCTCGGCATCGCGGCGCGGCTCATGGTGGTGCGCGGCGACGGTGCGCTGGTCTCTGCCGACCTCGCCCGCGAAAAGCCCATCGAAACCATCCTGTCCGGGCCCGCCGCCTCGATCGCCGGGGCAAGCTGGCTGACCGGCGAAACCGATGCGCTGGTCAGCGACATCGGCGGCACCACTACGGATGTATGTCTGCTGCGGGCCGGGAGACCGGCGATTGATCCCGAAGGCGCCCGCGTCGGCCCGTTCCGCACCATGGTCGAGGCGGTCGCCATGCGCACCTGGGGATTGGGCGGCGACAGCGAGGTGCGGATCGCCGAAGGCCTTGCCGGCAGCCTCCTGCTCGGGCCACGGCGGCTGATGCCGATCTCGCTGATCGCGCAGGACCACCCGGCCCTGGTGCACAGGGCGCTCGATCAGGCGCTGGCCGCCGAAGCCCCGCCCGAGGAGGCCACGCGGTTTGTCCTGCCGCTTTGGTCCGGCATGGTGCCGCCAGGGCTGGACGCCCGCGAAGCGGCAGTGGCGGCGCGGCTGGCAGACGGGCCGCTGCGGCTGTCGGATGCGCTGAGAAACCGGGTCGAGGGGCCGGCTCTCGGCCGTCTGGTCTCGCGCGGGTTCGTCATTCTGGCGGGGGTGACGCCATCGGACGCGGCGCATGTGCTGGGCCGGCTCGACAGCTGGGACGCCGACGCCGCCCGCAAGGCGCTGACGGTGATGGCGCGGCGGCGCTCCGGGCGCGGCGAGCGTATCGCCGCATCGGCCGAAGCGCTGGCGCTGATGATTGTCGATCAGCTGACGGCCCAGACCGTCGATTGCCTGCTGGAATCGGCCTTTGCCGAAGACGACCACGACTGGTCCGAGATCGCGCCCGAACGGCTGGCGCGCCATCCGCTGGCGACCGCCGGCCTGGACCGGCATGACGGCGTCATCCGCAGCACCCTGTCGCTCGGGGTGCCGGTGGTGGGGCTTGGTGCATCGGCGCCGACCTATTACGGCGCGGTCGGGCTGCGGCTGGGCACGCGCATGGTCCTGCCCGCCCATGCCGGGGTCGCCAATGCCATCGGTGCGGTGGTCGGGCAGGTGGCCATGCATGCCAGCGGCATTGTCACCAGCCCCGGCGCCGGCCAGTTCGCGGCGCATCTGACCACGGGTCCGGCCCGGTTCACCGACTGCGACTCGGCCATGAGCGCGCTGGAAGCGGCGCTGACCGAGGAGGTCCGCGCCCGTGCCCGCGCCGCCGGGGTCGAGGAGATCCGCTATTCGGTCACGCGCAACGTCAAGGAGGTCGATATCGAGGGCCAGCCGCTGTTCATCGAGGCCGAATTGCGGGTGGTGGCGCAGGGCCGGCCGCGCATCGCGGTTGGCTAGGGTTTGGTCAGCGCCTCGACGGTAAGCTTGCCGTTGGTGTAGACGCAGATATCGGCGGCGATGGCCATGGCGCGGCGCGCGATGGCCTCGGCATCCAGATCGCTGTCCATCAGCGCCCGGCCCGCGGCCAGTGCGTAGTTGCCGCCCGACCCGATCGCGGTGACGTCATGTTCCGGCTCGAGCACGTCGCCCGCGCCGGTGATGACCAGGAGTTCGGCGCCGTCCGAGACGATCAGCATTGCCTCGAGCTTTTGCAGATACTTGTCGGTGCGCCAGTCCTTGGCCAGCTCGACACTGGCGCGGGCCAGTTGTCCGGGCGTGGCCTCCAGCTTTTTCTCCAGCCTTTCCAGCAGGGTGAACGCATCGGCGGTCGATCCGGCGAAACCGGCGATCACCTCGTAGCCGCCCGATGACAGGCGGCGCACCTTGCGCGCGGTGCCCTTGATGACGGTCTGGCCAAGGCTCACCTGGCCATCGCCGGCGATGACCACCTTGCCGCCCTTGCGGACCCCGATGATCGTCGTACCGTGCCAGCCGGGAAACGAAGTGTTTTCCATTATGGTCTCCTCTTTGGGTCTATATGCGGTCTGCCG
Source organism: Pseudomonadota bacterium (assembly GCA_963205075.1). Classification (GTDB taxonomy): domain Bacteria; phylum Pseudomonadota; class Alphaproteobacteria; order Rhodobacterales; family Rhodobacteraceae; genus KLAP22. The sequence goes on from CAUJIU010000022.1 coordinate 27,055, forward strand.
GGCTTTGCGGCAAGCACCCGGTCGGCTAGCATCTGCCGATCGACCCCGCCTCTGCCAACAGGGGGCACCATGCTGCCGGATCCTCGCATCGCCTCTGCCGCGATGACGTTCGATGCGCTGGCCCGCCGCTGCGGGCTGGCCCCGGAGGGATTCACCGAGCGGCTGATCTGGCACAAGCAGGAGGCCGGGCGCAATCACGTGGTTGTGGAATACAGGCGCGGGCAGGTGCGGCTGGTGCTCAAGCAGGGCTTTGGCAAGGATACCACTGGGTTCCGCCCCGGAATCGAGATGCAGATGCGCGCGGCGCTGGCCCTGAAGGCATCGCCAACCGCGCACGCCCCCGAAGTGCTGGCACTGGATGAAGACACCGGCGCGGCGCTGATGCAGGCGGTCGAGGGCGAAACGCTGGACGAACTTCTGGCCGAAGGCGCCGACCCGCTGCCGCTGATCCGGCAGGCGGGTCTGTGGCTTGCGGCGTTTCATCGGGCGCTGGGCATCGAAAAGCGCTTCTTCCAGCCCAGGTTCATGCTCAATCACCTCGCAACCCACCACGAGCGCATTGCCGAAAAGCCGGCGCTGGTGGCCGAACCGGAGCTTTACCTTGCCTGCTCGGCGCAACTGTCCGATCTGGCCTTGCCCTATCACGGGCAACCGACGGTCTCGGCGGTGCGTCATGGCGATTACAACCTGCGCAACCTGATCATCGGGCCCGATGGCGCAACGGCGATCGACTTCAAGCCCGCGCAAACGGCCCCGGTCGGCTTCGATATCGTCCGCATCCTGCTGGACCATGCCACGCTCTATGGCGATCCGCAGAAAGCCTCGCGCGCAGGACTGGTCGATCCGGCCGTGCTGGGCGCGTTCTTTGCCGGCTATGATCTGGTGAATGCGCAGGACCCGTCGGTGCGGTTTCTGACCTGGGTGCAGTTCCTGACCGACTGGCGCGCCATCCCGGCTGACCCGGAGCGCCAGAGCCTGCGGCAAATGCAGCGCCTGGCGCGGATCACGGCGATGGCCCGCCGGGCCTTTGCCGTCAGGTCATGAAAAAGGGGCGCACAGGGCGCCCCGGAATTCCGTGCATGCCATCATGCGTCAGATGGCGCTTTCGATCCAGCTTTGCAGCGCGGCCTTGGGCGCGGCGCCGGCGCGGTTCGAGACAACCTGACCGTCCTTGAACACGAACAGCGCCGGGATCCCGCGCACACCCATCTGGGCGGGCGAATTCGGGTTTTCGTCGACGTTTACCTTCACGACCTTGATCTTGCCGGCATATTCAGCGGCAATCTCTTCCAGGGCCGGGCCGATCATCTTGCAGGGGCCGCACCACTCTGCCCAGAAATCGACGACGACGGGAATGGGCGACTGGCGCACTTCGGCGTCAAAAGTGGCATCGGTGACAGCGACGGTGGCCATTGCGGCTCTCCTTTTGGGGATATGGGTCGGGGGTGGAACCTAGGAAGCCCGCAAGGGATGGTCAAGGGCCGCCCGACCGCGCAAGCGCCTCGGTCAACAGGTGTTGCTGCAACGGCATCAAACGGGCCCGGGCGGTCCAGAGCAGCGCCGTCTCGACCCTGCGGTCGGGATAGACCTCGGCCAGCATCGCCGCATAGGCCGCCATCTGCCGCAACAGCCCGTCGGGCACCGCTGCGGGCTGGTCGGGAACCAGCCGATTGGTCTTGAAATCCACCGCCAGAACCCGGTCGGGCGTGACCACCAGCCGGTCGATCACGCCATGCATCCGGCGCCCCAGGACATCCGCGCTGATCGGAACCTCGGCGAGCGTGTCGGAGGCGAACAAGGGTTGCAGATCGGGCGCGTCCAGAAGGGCGATGGCGTCGGCCACCAGCTGGGCGGCCTCGTGCAGCGGCGGCGGGTCGTCCTGCCCGGCCATCAGCGCCAGCCCCGCCTCATGGCGCGCGGCGGGTGGTTCCAGCGGCAGCACCTCCAGCAGCAGGTGCATCAGGCGGCCATATTCCAGCGCCGCCCCGGCCTCGTCGGGGTCGGCATCGCCGGGCAGGACCTTGGCGCCGCCCAGCTGCGAGGGTGACAGGGTGGCGCGCGAGGCCCTGTCGGGATCGGCCACATCCGGAAGGACCGGTGCAACAACCGGCGGGCGCGGCGGCGCAACGGCGGTTTCGAGCGGCAGCCCCGGCCAGTCGCCGAAAGCGTGGCGCTTGCCGGACCCGGACGGGAAGGCGCAATGGACGGCGCCCGCGCGCTCCATGCCTTCCGCGATCCAGCTGTGCCAGCATTCGGGCAGCGTCTTGGCCGTCCCGGCGGTACCGCAGGCAATCAGCCACTTCTCGGCCCGCGTCATGGCCACATAGAGCAGCCGCATCTCTTCCAGATCTTCGCGCTCGATCCTTGCGTCGTTCAGCGCCGCAATCTCCGGCGGAAGGTTTTCCTTCCGGCCTTTCCAGGACACGGCCTCGGCACCGGCTAGCAACTTGCCGCCCACCGGGGCCTTTCGCGGGCCGGTGTCCGGCAGGAGGACGATCGGGGATTCGAGGCCCTTGGCGCCGTGAATGGTCATCACCCGCACCTCGCCGCCGCTGGCGTCAAGGCGGCGCTGCACTTCCACATCCTCGGACTGGAGCCAGTCGAGAAACCCGGTCAGCGACGGAACGTCGCGTTCTTCGTAGTCCATGGCCTGCGCCAGCAGGGCATCGATGGAGTCCTCGACCTCGTGACCGAGCCGCGCCAACAGCCGCAGCCGCCCGCCATGTCGGGTCAGGATGCGCTCGATCAGGTCATACGGGCGGTCGAAATCCACCCGCTCCAGGAGATCACCCAGAACCTGCAGGGTCGCCTCATGTTCCGGTGCTGCGCGCAGGGCCTGCCAGAGATACATGCCCTCGGGCCTTGGTTGCGCCAGCGCGTAGAGTTGCTGCTCGGTCCAGCAGAACAGCGGCGAGCGCAGCGCGGCCGCCAGCGACAGATCATCCTCGGGCAGGACCAGAAACTGCAACAGCGCCAGGATATCCTTGACCACCAGCTCTTCGCAGATCTTGAGCCGGTCAGACCCGGCCACGCGCAGCCCCGCCGCCTTGCAGGCGCGGATGATGCCGTTGGACAATTCGCCACGGCTGCGCACCAGGATGAGGATATCGGCCTCGGTTATCGGGCGGCGGGACAGCGCCCCGGTCTCGCGGTCTTGCAGCGGGATGGTCTCTTGCGAGACCATGCGCCTGACCTCGGCGGCGACCATGTTCGCCAGTTCCAGCTTGTCGCTGCGGCGGCCCATGATGTCGGTCGGAATGTACCATTCGGGCCGCTCGGCGTCGGGGGCGGCGGACCCGGTCAGCGGCCAGAGATCGACCCGCCCGGGAAGCTCTTGCAGGAAGGGTTCGTGGGTGACCGGCTCGCCCGCGCCGGCATTGGGCGCACCGGCAAAGGTCTGATCGACCACGGCCAGAATCGCCGGACTGGACCGGAAGGAATGGTGCAGGCCAAGTTGATTGAGGCTGCCGCCGATGCGGTCGAACGCGGTGGCGAAATGGGCTTGCATCAGATCGAAGGCCACCGGATCGGCGCCCTGAAACGAGTAGATCGACTGCTTCTTGTCGCCCACCACAAAGACCGTGCGCTCGACCCCGCTGCGGGCGCCGTCACCGGCGGCAAATTCCTGCGTGAGGCTGCGGATCAGGTCCCATTGCGCCGGACTTGTGTCCTGGGCCTCGTCGATCAGCACATGGTCGATGCCGCCATCCAGCCGGTAGAGCACCCAGGCGGCAACGCTGGGGTCGTTCAGCAGCCGCCGCGCCAGCCGGATCTGGTCATCGAAATCCAGAACTCCGCGGTCGCGCTTGATGGTCTGGAACCGGGCCAGGAACTCGGCGGCGAAAGCGTGAAGATCACGGTTGATCGCGTGCATGTCCAGCCGCCGGAGCAGGCTGAAGGCTTCGGCCACCCGGTCCATCCAGGCGTGGATCTCGGGGGCGATCGGGGCTATCAGCGGCACGATATTGGTGCTGCCGGAAGGCGGATAGTTCGACGATTTGGACAGACCGCTCTTGGCATAGAGGAACTGCTTCGACAGCGCATCGAATGCCGCCCGATTGGGCCGAGACAGGTCCAGCGCGGCAATATCGCGGGCGATGGCATGGAATGACTTTGCCACCGCGGCGTCGCGGAACGCGTGCGAGAACTTGCGCGACAGGTCCGGCTCGGTCCCGTCGAAGGCAGTGGCGATGGCTCCGGCCTCGGTCATGCCGTCGGGCAGCCCGACCAGCCGCCGCAGCTCGGCCTCGGTCCTGGGCGGCAGGAACAGCTCCAGATGGCTGACGATTTCCTTGGTCAGCTTGGTCAGGTCATCGTCGGTCGAGATGTGCCGCACCAGCCGTTCGACCAGTGCTGCATGCGGGCCCATAGCCATCGCCTCGACCACCTCGGCCCGCAACTGCGCCGAGGCCTTGTCGTCCAGCTCCTTGAAGCGCGGGCTGACCCCGGCCTCCAGCGGAAAGCTGCGCAGGATGGCGGCGCAGAAGGCGTGGATGGTGCGGATGCGCAGGCCACCGGGCGTTTCGACCGCGCGGGCAAACAGCGTGCGGGCACGGCGCAACTGCTCGGTGTCAATCTGGCCCCGGGTGCCGAGCGCGTTCAGCGCCTGCCGCAGATCGGTATCGGGCAGCATCGCCCATTTGCCCAGGCCCTGAAACAGCCGGTTCTGCATCTCGGCGGCGGCGGCCTTGGTATAGGTCATGCACAGGATGTTCTGCGGCTCGGTCCCGGCCAGCAAGAGCCGCGCCACCCGGTCGGTCAGCACCTTGGTCTTGCCCGACCCGGCATTGGCGCCAAGCCAGACCGAAACGGCCGGATCGGAGGCCTCGTTCTGGCGCTGGGCGGCGGGGGTCACGGGGGTCACGCCAGGTCCTCCGGCGCGAAGGCATCGGCGATGTCCCACTCGCCAAATCGCGCAAGCTGGTCGTAGTCGCCGCCGAAATGCTGCGGCTCGGATGCCATATGCGCCGAGTAGCCGCGGCGCGGATCTTCCCATGCCCGGATGAGGCGGATCAGGTCCTGCCACACCTTGTCCGGCGGCGCATCGGCCAGCGGGGCGGCGACCGATTTGCCATCGGCCTTGAGGCTCACATATTCGGCATGGGCAACCCTGGCTTCGCCGATCGCCGCAAAGGCCCCCCTTTCGATCATCGGCGCCTCGATCAGAAGTTGCTTGGTGAAGAATTTCTGTTTCTTGATGTCCGGAGCATCGCTGCTCTTGTAATCATAGACACTGACAAGGCCGTTTTCGTCCCTGTCGATGCGATCGGCCTTGCCGATGATCCGCATCGACAGGCCCGGCAGATCGATCTCGCCGCGCGCTTCCAGCGCCAGAACCTGCCCGCGCGCCTGTCTTTCCACTTCGCCCTCAAGAAACTCGGGCACCACGCGCTCCAGCCGTGCCAGCCAGATCTGCCGCACTGTCGGCCAGGGGCATTGTTCCTCAAACACCTTCTCGCCGATCGCCATCAGGTCAGCCGCGGCGCCGGGCGCGCGCGGGTCAGGACGTGCCGCGATGAACAGTTCGACGATCCGGTGCAGGGCGGTGCCAAGCCGGGGCGCATCGGCCGTGGCGGTCAGCGGGTCGAGTCGTTGCAGGCGCAAGACACGGCGGGCATAGATCGCGTAGGGGTCGCGCAGCAGCGTCTCGATCTCGGTCACCGACAGCCGGCGCGGGCGGACCGCCACCGGCGGGCGCGGCGACGGGCGCGGTGCGGAGGCAATGCGCAACGGGGGTGTCTGCGCCTCGGGGACCGACAGCGCGCGCGAACGGTCGAGCCAGTCCTGACCGCGCCCGCGCATGGTGTCGAGCCAGCGCGTGCCGGCCTGCTTGTCCAGCCCGCCCAGCAGGTTGACGATCCGGTTGAGCCAGCGCGAGGCCACGGTCTCGGACTCGGATCCCCGCTTTGACCGGCTGAGCCAGATCTCTTTCGCGGCTGCCGCCTGCTGGAAGTCATGCGCGGACAGACCCACCTGCCGCTCCGGCGACAGCAGCCCCGCATCGCGCCGCATCGCGCGGTTGAGCCACGGATCGGCGCCGGGCGCCGGCGGCCAGACATCTTCGTTGAGCCCGGCCAGAATGATCAGATCGGCACTCTGGACCCGGGCTTCCAGCGTGCCCCAGATGCGGATATCGGGATGGCCGATGTCGGGGCGGCGCACTTCTTCTCTGGCAATGATACCGGCAAAAAACCCTGTATAGTCTCTGTTTGTCAGCTGCCCCGCGACCGGAGCCGCCTCTTGCAAGGCGTCGCACATCGCCTGGGCGCGGCGGCCTGCCGCCTCGTCCCAGAGCCCGCCTGAACCATCACGCCCGGGCCCCGCCGCCAGCGCCCCGGCCAGCGCGACATGCGCGCGGACATGGTCGGCAAGCGGAGCCGGATCTGGCGAAGACGTGGTGCAGCAAAGCCCGGTGACCCAGTCGAGCCAGGCGGCCCGCCCCGCATCACCCTTGGCGAAACCGGCGAGCGTCTGCGCGTCAGGAAAGGGCACGCCCTTGCGGCGGATGAACAGCTCCAGCTCGCGGCTGTTGAGCAGATGCTGGCCCCGATCGGGATGGCCGGACAGCATCAGCGGGTGCCGCAGCAGCGCCAGCAGCCGCGCGGCGGTCAGCGGCATCGCCCGCAGGTCAGCCACCTGGCGCAGGAAGCGGCCAGGGGCGGACTGGGCGAGCGGCGTGCCGGCGCTGTCATCGGCCACCAGGCGCCATTTCTCCAGCGCAGCGGCAACGCGGCGGGTCAGCAGGCGGTCAGGCGTGATGAGGGCGGCGGTCTCGCCGTTTTCGACCGCCTCGCGCAGGCGCAGGGCGATGGCCGCGGCCTCGTCGCGCTGGGTGGGCGCCTCGATCAGGGTTACCCCCGACGTCGCCGCGCCCAGATCGCCCAGCCCCGGCCCTTCGGACAGCCACTGGTCGGTGACCGGGGCGGGGCGCAGCGCCAGCGAAATCAGCGCGTTGCGGGGTGCGGCGGGCGGGGCAAGGCCAGCGTCCCACGGCGCCACCTGATCGCGCACCAGCCCCAAAGCGGCCATGCGCAGGGCGTGGCGGTGCTGGGGATGCTCCTCGGTTCCGCCATTGGCGATCATGAAATCATAGACCTGCTGCGGCAGGTCGAAGTCGAAGCCCGGCAAGATGACCGCGCCCTGCGGCAGGCGGGCAACGGCGTCCATGAACAGCGCCGTGGTGCCACGGGATCCGGTGGTGCCGACGACCAGAACGGGATGCAGCGGCGGATCCCGATGCCACGCCGCGATCCGCGCCTCGACCACCAGCCTGCGGCGGCGCTCGGCGTCGGGCGGGCCACCGGCGGCATCGAAATACCGGGCGATGATGTCGAGAAACCGTTGCGTCCGCGCCCAATGGGCCGAATGGGCGCCCGTATCCAGCGCGGCGAGCGCCTCGGGGCTGACCTTTTCGCCCTGCATCTCCTCGAGCAGCGTGGCGAGGCTGTCGGACAGATCGAAAATGGCCGAACGCGGCGCCAGATCGGGCTCGGCCTCGATCAGCGCGGTGACGAAGCGCGACAGTTCGAGACGACGGCGCAGCGGCGAGGCGGCGGCCGGCACCGGGCCCTCCGCCCCGATCAGCGGGTCATGCGCCAGATCGGCGATCAGCCGGATCCGTGGCAGCAGGCCGGGCGGGCCCTGGTCGAACACCTCGCGCAGTCGCCGCTGCATGCGGCCGGTATTGACGAAGATCTCGATGCCCGCGATCTCATGCGGCTGCATCCCGGCGCAGCGCCCGCGCAGACCGCCGACCACGGCGCAGGAATAGTCGATGCCGGGCGCAACGCCGAACAGCCTTGGAGCGGTCTGGGGGGCAAAAATCATGACTGGTCCAACATGGCTTCGGCAACGGCGATGCTTTCCGGGCGGCCGACATCGCACCAGTGGCCGCAAAATTGCTGGCCGTGCAATGTGCCTCTCTGCGCCAGCAGGTCCCAGACCCGGTTGAGCGAAAAGACCGGGTCGGGGACGGCATGCAGGACATCGGGCCGGATGATCTGGGCCCCGGTGTAGATCATCGGCCCGCCGCGGGTCAGGCGCCCGTCGGGCCCGAGCGTGAAGTCGCCCGCGCCGGAATGCCCCGACGCCCGTTCCGGCGGGGCGAGGCTCAGCAGCGCCTCGCTCCGGTCAGGCGACCAGGCTTCAAGAAGCTGGAGGATCGGGTTGGCGCCGCGCCAGACGGCATCGGTATTGAGCGTCAGCACCGGCCCGGGACCAAGCGCAGTCAGCGCGTTGCGCAACCCGCCGCCGGTGTCCAGAAGCTGGCCATCCTCGCGGCAGAACACGATGTCCTGCCCGGCAAGATGCGCCTCGATCATCGCGGGCAGGTAGTGAAGGTTGACCGCGATCCGGCGCGGGCTGGCTTCGCTGGCGATCTCGAGCGCGTGGTCGATCAGCGCCTTGCCGGCAACCCGGATCAGCGGCTTGGGCCGGGTGCGGGTCAGCGCGCCCATGCGGGTGCCCAGGCCGGCGGCAAACAGCAGGATTGCTGGGGCCGTCATGCGAAATTGGCCTTGTCAGACACTGATTCCGGGTCAAGACCCCCGTCACCCAGCAGCATGGAAAGCGGTTTCAGCGCCGGGTGGCGCAGGTCGGTTTTCAGGTGCGTCAGCGTCGTTGGCATATAGCCAAGATAGCTGCTGCGACCCGACTGGCCCAGCGCGGCAAAGATGCCCAGAATGCGCAGGTTGCGCAGGACAGCCATCACCGCGAAGGCGGCGGCGGTCTCGGGCCGGGGTGCGCCGGTTGCCGTGGCGAAATGGTCGATCATGGCCTCGGCAAGCTCCGCGCCGGGGTCGCGCCGCGCATCGCGCAGCAGCGAGGCGAGGTCATAGGTCGGGTGGGCGCGGATCGCGTCCTGGAAATCCAGCAACCCGACGCGGTCGAGGCCCGTGCGCTCGGGCCGCCAGATCAGGTTCTCGGCATGGTAGTCGCGCAACGACAGGACCGGATCGCCCCCGCAATGCGCGCCCATCTGCGCGGCTAACTCGCTGACAATCGGCTCGCGCAAATCCGTGGGCATGCCGGTCGCGTAATGGGCAAAGAACGGCTCCAGCATCTGCGCGACACCGTCGGGCGCCAGGGTGGTCAGGTCCGGCGGCGCGGGATGGCGGCCGAGTTCGGTCAGCACATCGACCGCGGCGCGGTAGAGCGTGGCCGGATCGGCATTCCGGCGGTCGATCCAGGCGGCGAAGTGATCGGGGCCCAGGTCTGAGAGCACGGCAAGGCCCTGACCGGCATCGGCCCTGAGGATTTCGGGTGCCGACAGGCCGCAGCCGCGCAGGTGGCCGGCGATGCGGATGAATCGCTCCAGCGTGCTTCCCGGGGCATCCTCGACTAGGATCACGGTTTCGCCGGCCGGGCCGGTGGCGCGCCAGTAGCGCCGGTGCGACGCATCGCCGGCCATCGGCGCCCGCGCCCAGGTTTCCCAGCGGGTGCCGGACAGGAACCGGGCCAGGCGGGTCTCAGCCGCCATGAAATGCCGCCTCGATCAGCGGGCGCCAGCGGTCAGGCGCCATGCAGGCAAGAAGGTGCCCGTCGGCGCCGACCGAAAAGCGCAACAGGGCCGCATCTTGCGGCCAGTGGCTGCCCAGCCGGTCGGGCCATTCGATCAGGCAGATGGCGCTTTCCATCGCCTCGTCCAGACCAAGCTCGACGATCTCGTCGGGAGTGCCGAGGCGGTAGAGGTCGGCATGCCAGATCTCGGTGCCATCGACCGGATAGGTCTGCACCAGCGTGAAGGTCGGCGAGGGCACCTCCGCCTCCGGATCGCCCAGCCGCGCCCGGATCAGCGCCCGCGCGAAGGCGGACTTGCCGGACCCGATCGGCCCGTCCAAGAGCAGGCAATCTCCCGCGCGCAACTGGCCACCCAACCGGGCAGCGACCGCGGCGGTCTGGTCTTCGGATGCGAGGATGATCGGCCCGGCCTGAAAGGACATGCCTCCATGTTTATGGCCTGCGCCGGTCCCCGCAAGTCAAATCACGCGCTGGCTGCCAGCGGCGGTGCCGCCTCGCCATGTGCGTTGCCCGCCGCCTGCCCCGAGAGGATGCGGAAGCCGATCATGATGGCGGCGCCGGCCAGCGGGCTTACGCGGCACTGGACCGAACGTCCGTCAAGCAGCTGCGCCCGGCCTTCGCGCCTGCCCCGGTCCGCCGAATTGCCGATCATCGCCTGGGCTTCGGTCCAGAACGGGGTCGGAGCGCAGCGGGCGCGCCAGATCCGGGCCTGATCGCGCACCGTCTTGTCGGCAAGCGCGGCATCGTCATCGGCGCCCCAAAGCTGCTCGTAGGCCCGGTTTGACAGGATCAGCGTGCCCGAGCCGGAAAACACCGCAACGGCATCGTCAAGCGAGTCGAGAACCGCCTGGCTGGTCTCCAGCTCGGCGCGGAAGGTGCGGGCGAGCGCGATTTCGGCGCTGATATCCTCGATCAGGAAGGCAATGGCGCCATCGGGATGCGGCCGGCCGGTCACCCGGTAGGTCAGGCCATTGGGCAGGTCCCAGTTCTGGCAATAGGTGCCATCGGTCGCTGCCTGCTCCAGGGCGGCGATTTCGCTGCGCCAGTCGCGGTAGTTCTTGGGCTCGGGCAGCATCCGCGCCTCGCGCATCCGGTCCAGAAAGCTGTGCAGCAACGGCCGGGCGCTGAGGAAGTCGGGGGGCAGGGCGGTCAGGTCATGCAGTGCCGGGTTAAAGAGGGCAAGCCGCCGCTGACGGTCAAAGATCGCCAGCCCGATGGCAAGATCGGCGAAAGTCTTGGACAAAGTCTGGACGAAATCCCGACGCGCCTGTTCTGCCCGCACCACCGCATCGGCGGCGGTGGCGAAATGCACCAGCCCGCCGCCGCGCGCCACCGTGGTGACGTCGAACCAGCGCAGGCTCTTGTCGGCGGGCGTGACCGAGAAGCGGCGCAGGCTGGGCAGGGCGTCATGGTCAACTCCGGCGGCGGCGCCAAACAGGGTGGCCGGCGGCCAGGAGGGGGTGCCGGCCTCGCCGATCTGATCGGCCAGATCGAGATAGGCCCGGTTGGCCCAGGCGATCTGGCCCCCCGGATCGGTGCGCCAGATCAGCTGCGGCGAATCCTCGCCAATTGCGCGCAGGGTCGCCAGCTCGGCCTCCAGCGCGTCGATGACGAGGCGGGACTGGGCATCGACCGAGGCCGCGCCGCTGCCGCCCAGGCGCAGCCTTGTATGGCTGCCCCATTGCTCGACCTCCAGCCAGGAGTCGCTGTCGTCCTGCGCCAGGAGCCGCCGTTTCTGCTGCGTGCCTTCTGCCGGCGGATCACGGCCAAGATCGGCAAAGCGGGTGCGCAGGATGCCGGTGAGCCGCGCCAGGTCAGACCCTTCAGCCGGACCGCGCCCGAGGATCGCGCGGCCGTCATCGGAAGCCTCGACCAGATCCTCGCCGTCGAACAGGAAGTCGAGCCCCTCCAGCTGGGCGGCCGTCACCCTGGTGCCCGGGCGCCGGAACCGCGCCGAAACGGCCAGCCCGACCACGATCAGCATGGCAGAAGCCACGCCGATTGCCGTGGCCAAGACGGTCTGAAGAAGGGTCAACGAGGTCACGGGACTGCCTCCGGGCTCATGCTGCGAGCCTCGCGCCATTTGGTTAAGATGCCGTTAAGCCCGTCAGGCCCCGATGGGCAGATTGGCCCCCAAAGGACCGCGCGCGCCCGCGGGCGGCGCCTCGACAACGGCGCGGGGCCATTCGACGATGACCAGCGCCCCGCCCTTGCCGCCCAGCTTGCTGCTGGAATTGGCGAAGACCAGCCGGGCGCCCGAACGCTCGAGCAGGGTCTTGGCGATGAACAGCCCCAGCCCCATGCCTTCATAACCGGGCCTGGTCTCGCGGCCCGCATTGGCCCGCCGTCCGCGGATGAACGGATCGCCGATGCGCGACAGCGAGGATTGGGTGAAACCCGGCCCGTCATCGGTGATTCGCACCGTGATGCTGTTGGCGGTCCAGCCGGATTCGATATCGACCCCGCCCTTGGCGAAATCGACCCCGTTCTGCACCAGATTGCGCAGGCCGTGGATGATTTCGGGCCGCCGCAGGATGCTCGGCTGGCCGCCCTCGCCGGTATCGTTGGGCGCAAGGTAGAACGCGATGGCCTTGCCGCGATCCAGATGCGGCTCGGCCGCTTCCCGCACGACCGCCTCCAGCGGCGCGCTGCGCAGCAGGTTGTCGTTCTTTCCCGCGCGCCCCATCGATTGCAGGATGTCGCGGCAGCGGTCGGCCTGGGCGCGGATCAGCAACAGGTCTTCCAGCAGATCGGGATCGCCGGCGGCGTCGGCCACCAGCTCGGCGCTGACCAGCTTGATGGTGGCCAGCGGGGTGCCAAGCTCGTGCGCGGCGGCCGCCACCACGCCGCCAAGATCGGTCAGCTTCTGCTCGCGCTCGAGCGCCAGTTGCGTGGCCAGCAACGCATCGCCCATGGCGTTCATCTCGGAGGTCACCTGCCGCGCATACAGGCCCAGAAACGCCACGCCGATCACCAGCGCGCTCCAGAAGCCGAGGTGAAACAGCGCCGGCAATTGCAGGACTTCGCCATCCGGCCGAAAGACCGGCAGATTGTACTCCGCCATGATCGAGATCAGCGCCACCGCGCTCAGGCCAAGAAGGACCGCGCTGCGCAGATGCAGGAAGGTGGCCGCAATGGTGACGGGGGCCAGAAGCAGGAGCGCGAACGGGTTGTCGAGCCCGCCGGTCAGAAACAGCAGCAGGCCCAGCTGCATGATGTCGAAAAACAGCATCAGGGTCGCTTCGCGCTCGGTCAGGCGCTTGGTGCCGGGGTACAGAAAGGTCGAAAGCAGGTTTCCCAGCACCGACAGGCCGATGGCAACGCTGATTGGCCCCAGCTCCAGCCGCAGGCCAAAACCGTAGAGCGCCACCAGAACCGCCCCGGTCTGGCCGGCAACCGCGATCCAGCGCAGCATCACCAGCGTGCGCATCCGCACCCAGCTGCTGCGCGGGTGATCCCTCAGGATGCCGGTCGCTGCCATGTGATGCTCTTTCGGTTGCGACAGTGTTGACCATTGCTAAATGCCGGCGCACATCGGATCAATGCGCCGAATGAAGGAGAAGACGATGCAGAGAAACATCGCACTGATTGGAGCGGCTTCGGTCATCGCGCTGGTTACGGGCAGTTTGCTCTACCCGGCGCTGTTCCCGCCCTCGGACCCGCTGGCCGAGTGCCGCAACGGGCAGGTTGCGGGCGGCGATATCGGCGGCGCGTTCACGATGACCAACCAGCTTGGCGAAACCGTCACCGATGCCGATGTCATCACCGGCCCGACCCTGATGTATTTCGGCTACACCTTTTGCCCCGATGTCTGCCCGCTGGACGTGTCGCGCAATGCCCAGGCGGTCTCGATTCTGGAAGAGCGCGGGATCTCCGTCCGGCCGGTCTTTGTCTCGATCGACCCCGATCGGGACACGCCCGAGGTGCTGGCCTCTTTCACCGGCAATTTCCACGACCAGATGGTCGGCCTGTCAGGCACGCCGGAACAGACCGCGGCCATCGCGCGGGCCTACAAGGTCTATTACCAGAAGCAGGATGGCGATGATCCGGACTACTACATGATGGATCATTCGACCTTCAGCTACTTCATGACGCCCGAACTGGGTTTCGTGGACTTTTTCCGGCGCGACGAGTCGCCCGAGGACATGGCAGAGCGGCTGGCCTGTTTCATCGAGAAGTCGTGAACAGTTTGACCATTCGCGGGCTGGACGCTACCTGTGGGCAGGAAGTGCCTCAGGAGAATGACTTTGGACGGAGAACCTCTCGATCTGGGTAGCGATCCGTCGTTGCTGATCGTCGACGACGACGAGCCATTTCTGCGGCGGCTGGCCAAGGCCATGGAAAAGCGTGGTTTCACGGTCGAGACCGCCGGATCGGTCGCCGCGGGCAAGGCTGTCGCCACTGCCCGCCCGCCGGCCTATGCGGTTGTCGATCTCCGGCTGGAGGACGGCAATGGCCTCGACGTGGTCGATACCCTGCGCAAGCGGCGGCCCGAATGCCGGATCGTGGTCCTGACCGGCTATGGCGCCATTGCCACCGCGGTTGCGGCGGTCAAGATCGGGGCGACCGATTATCTGTCCAAGCCCGCCGACGCCACCGAGGTGACCAACGCGCTTCTGGCCAATGGCGGCGCATTGCCGTCACCGCCCGAGAATCCGATGAGCGCCGACCGCGTGCGCTGGGAGCATATCCAGCGCGTCTACGAGATGTGTGACCGCAATGTCTCCGAGACCGCCCGGCGGCTGAACATGCATCGCCGGACGCTGCAGCGGATCCTGGCCAAGCGCAGTCCGCGCTAGGGTCGGGGCAAGACCTCAGCCATCACATCTGCCCCAACAGCGCGCGATGCCGGGCGGTGAAGTCATTGCGCGCCTCAAGCGGCGGGCGCAGCTGGATTTTCAGGCCATTGGTCAATTTAGAGTCTGTTTTGCCAAACAGCCGGTCGGCCTCGGCGGGGCTGAAGCCGGCAATCTCGGTGGCCTCCAGCCAGGCGCTGATCCGGTCGGCGCGCTTGATCAGTTTCTTGATCTGGGCGGGGATCTCG
>CAUJIU010000023.1 GCA_963205075.1 Pseudomonadota bacterium
GATGATTGCCACTGCCGAAGCCGCCGCGGCGGGCTTGTCCCAGAGACTGACCCCCAGCAGGATCGGCGCGGCGATCAGCGGCATCAGCAGCGCGGTTGCCAGCGGATTGGCCACGGCCCGCGCGGCGCGGCCCAGAAGCAGGATCTCAAGCGACCGCAGCGTCACCTGATGCACATGCATCCGGTCCGGGCGGCCCAGCTGCGCGCCGCGCCGCCGCCGCCGCCAGATTGCCAGCACCGTATCGGCCACCGGCCAGAAGAACACCAGAAGCAGCGCCCAGTGGTTGATCTGGGGCGCCCGCGCCGGCAGCGTGATGGCGGTCCAGACCAGCACATGTCCGATCAGATAGGCGCCGCCATCGCCCAGAAACAGCCGCCCCGCCGGGTAGTTCCTGCCCAGAAACCCGGCCAGTCCGGCAACCAGCAGCATCATGGCCAGCGCCAGCCCCGCCTGTCCGGCGATCAGCGACAGCGCCATCAGCCCCAGCGCGGTCAGCACGCCCGTGCCCGCCGCCAGCCCGTTGAGCCCGTCGATCAGGTTGAAGGCATGCGTGACACCGGCCGCCGCGAACAGGGTGAAGGGGATCCCGAACGCCGCCATGGCGAATAGCGGGTCGGCCAGCGGCAGGCTGATCGCAGTCAGCCAGACCCCGCCCGGCAGGCAGATGGCCAGCCCGCCAGAGGCCATCGCCGCGCCAAGCCGCAGCCGTGGCGAGGCGCCGACGCCGATATCCTCGGCCAGCCCGGCGACAAAGACCGGCAGCGCCGAAATCAGCAGCCGGCCGATATCGCTGAAAGCCCCGCCACTCGGGCCGCCAATCGGACCACCGGTGATCCAGCCCAGAGCGGCGGTGCTGGCGATGCCGCAGATCACCGCCACCCCGCCCAGACGCGGCACCGGGCCGCGATGGGCGGCCTGCACGGCGCGGTTGTCGGACCGGCGCCGCTCGATCCTTTCGCTGAATCCGCGCCTGCGGACCAACTGAATGGAGACCAGCAGCGATACGAGGAAGGTCAGGCAGATCGGCAGCAGCGAATCGGGCATGGCTCTACCTTGGCGTTAACCATTACCGCATCTTCGCAACTATCGATTGTAATGCGCAACCTGAATCTGCTTGGGCCGCCGCTGACCTGACAGCCGGTCGCGGCGCTACTTGCGCGCGTAGATGTCCTCGAAGCGGATGATGTCATCCTCGCCGAGATAGGCGCCGGTCTGCACCTCGATCATGTGCAGCTCCAGCTTGCCCTCGTTCTCCAGCCGGTGCCGCGCCCCGAGCGGGATGTAGACCGACTGGTTTTCGGTCACCAGCTGGCGCTCATCGCCGATGGTGACGGTGGCGGTGCCCTTCACCACGATCCAGTGTTCTGACCGGTGGCGGTGGCTCTGCAGCGACAGGCTGCCGCCCGGCTTGACCACGATCCGCTTGACCTGAAACCGGTCCGCCAGCGCCAGCGACTGGAACCAGCCCCAGGGCCGGTAGTCGCGCGGAAAGGTCTCGGCCTGCCGCGCCTTGGCCTTTTTCAGCGCATCGACCGCCAGTTTCACGTCCTGACCACGGCTGCGGTCGGCGATCAGCACCGCATCGGGCATGGCAACCGCGACGATATCGCGCAGCCCGATGCCCACCAGCACCAGGTCAGGGTCCTCGGAGCGCAGCAAGGTATCGGTGCAGTCAATGGCCGTGGCCGCGCCATTGGTCACCACGCCCGAGGAATCGGCCGCCCCGGCGCGCCAGACCGCGTCCCAGCCGCCCAGATCGGACCAGTCGCCCCGATAGGGAACCGCCGCGAGGTTATCGGCCTTTTCCATGATCGCGTAGTCGATCGAGATGCTCGGCGCGTGCGCCCAGGCCGCCGGATCAAGCCGCAGGAAGCCCAGATCGGCCTCGGCGGCTGACAGCGCCCGCGAAACGGCATCGAACACGTCGCTTGCATGGGTCTTGAAGGCCTCGATGACGGTGCGGGTCGCGAACAGGAAGATCCCGGCATTCCACAGGAACCGCTCCGAGGCGACCATCGCGCGCGCCGTGTCAGCATCGGGCTTTTCGACAAAGCGGATCAGGTGATGCGCCTCGCCCTCCGGCTCGCCCAGTTCCAGATAGCCATAGCCGGTCTCGGGGCGGTCGGGCGCGATGCCGAAGGTCACGATCTTGCCTGACCGCGCGGGCGCGATGCCCTTGGCCAGCGTCGCCTGAAACAGCGCCGCGTCAGGCACCACGTGATCGGACGGGGCCACCAGCATCAACGCCTCGGGATCGCGCGCGGCAAGGTAGAGCGCCGCGGCCAGCACCGCAGGCGCGGTATTGCGCCCCTCCGGCTCGATCAGGATCGCGCCGGGATCGATGCCCGCCGTCTGCAACTGCTCGGTGACGATGAAGCGGTAATCCGATCCGCTGACCACCACCGGCGCGGCAAAGCCGGGGCCGGACAGCCGCCGGGCGCTGGCCTGAAACAGGCTGTCATCACCAAGAAATGCCGCGAATTGCTTGGGGTAGCTCTTGCGCGACAGGGGCCACAGGCGCGTGCCCGAGCCGCCGCATAACAGAACCGGATGGATGGTGTCTTGCGCCATGTCTGCCCCTGATCGGCTGCGCCCGGTTCGTGCCGGACCTTGTTACCGCAATACAATGCACCCGGTTATCCCGCCAGCATTTTGACCGCCGGCAACAAAAAGGCGGCGCGGGATTGCCCCCGCGCCGCCCGTTGTCAGACCCTGGCCGCGCTTATTGCAGCGCGAGGTCGGTGATCGCGTGGGTCCAGGCCATGCCCTCGGGCGCCTTGGTGATGGCCGGGTTGTCGGGCGACACGCCGGAAAGCAGGGTCGCGACCGTCTGGTCGTAATCTGCCGGGTCCAGCGCGCCGTTAGAACCGGCGGTCAGCTTGGCAACCTCGCCCATCATGTAGATCTGATGCTCAAGGGTCTGGGCGCCGGTCTGGTCATTGTCGACCACGATCTGGGCTGCGGCTTCGGGGTTTTCCTCGGCCCATTTCCAGCCCCGCATCGAGGCGCGGACAAACCGCACCATCTTGTCGGCGAATGCCGGGTCGGCGAGCATTTCCTCGGTCACGTAGAGACCGTCTTCCAGAACGCCGACACCTTCGTTGAGGTAGTTGAAGGTAACCAGCTGGTCCTCGGTGATGCCGGCATCCAGGACCTGACCATATTCGTTATAGGTCATGACGCTGATGCAGTCGGCCTGCTTCTGCAGCAGGGCATCGACGTTGAACGCCTGCTTGAGCACGGTCACGCCGCCGGCCGAGCCATCGGTCGCATAGCCCAGCTTGGCCATCCACGAGTAGAACGGATACTCGTTGCCGTAGAACCAGACCCCCAGGGTATGACCGCCGAAATCGGCCGGGCTGTTGATGCCGGTTTCCTTCAGACAGGTCAGCTGCAGGCCGCCATGCTTGAACGGCTGGGCGATGTTGACCAGGTTCAGGCCGCGCTCGCGGGCGGCCAGGGCCGCGGGCATCCAGGTGGTGATCACGTCGGCGCCGCCGGCGGCGATCACCTGCTCGGGGGCGATGTCGGGGCCGCCGGGCAGGATGGTGACGTCGAGGTCTTCCTCGGCGTAAAAGCCCTGCGCCTGAGCGGCGTAGTAGCCTGCGAACTGGGCCTGGGTCACCCATTTCAGCTGCAGGGTTACACTGTCCTCGGCAAATGCCGCGGTCGCCATCCCAAGGCTTGCCGCGATTGCCATAAGCGTCGTCTTCATTGTCTGACCTCCATGTCAGGTGGGTTTATGTTATTGCTCGGCCTCGGCCGTGTCGTCTTGTTAGCGTTGCGAAGGGTGCCAGAACGTCAGTCCCCTTTCGATGAGTGTCACCGTACCGTAAAACAGGCTGCCCGCGAGTGCCGCGACCGCGATTTCCGCCCAGACCATGTCGAGCGCCAGTTGCCCGACCGAGGTGGAAATGCGGAACCCCATGCCCATGATCGGAGAGCCGAAGAATTCAGCCACGATAGCGCCAATCAGGGCCAATGTCGTGGCGATCTTCAGCCCGTTGAAGATGAACGGCATCGCGGCGGGCAGGCGCAGCTTGAACATGGTCTGCCAGTAGGACGCGCCATAGGTGCGCATCAGGTCGCGCTGCATGGCCGAGGTATCGGCCAGACCGGCCACCGCATTGACCAGCACCGGGAAGAACACCATCGCCACCACCACCGCCGCCTTGGACTGCCAGTCGAACCCGAACCAGGCCACCAGGATCGGCGCCAGCCCGACGATTGGCAGCGCCGCGACGAAGTTGCCGACCGGCAGCAGCCCGCGTTGCAGGAAGGGCGAGCGGTCGATGGCAATGGCGGTCGCCACCGCCGCCGTGCACCCGATCATGTAGCCTGACAGCGCGCCGCGCACGAAGGTCTGCATGAAATCGCCCCACAGGATCGAGGTCGATGCCAGCACCTTGGCCCAGATCAGGCTGGGCGCGGGCAGGATCACCGCCGAAACCCCGATCCCGCGCACCATGCCTTCCCACAGGATCAGCACGGTGACGCCAAAGATCATGGGCGCGATCAACTTGCCCGCCCCATGCTGGGCAAAACGCTGGCGCACGATCCAGAGATTGGCCAGCCAGGCCAGGATCCAGAACACCAGCACCCCGACGATCCAGGTCATGCCGGGCTCCCCGTCCGCCGGACGATTGCCCGCTCGGCCACGCCAACCAGCAGGATCAGCCCGCCGGCCAGGATCGCCGAGGCAAACAGCGCCGACCACATGATCAGCGGCTCGCCAAACTGGCTGCCGATCAGCATCCGCGCGCCAAGGCCCTGAATGGCACCCGTCGGCAATTCGCCCACGATCGCGCCCACCAGCGAGGCGGCGATGGCCACCTTGAGCGAGGCCACGAAATAGGGCATCGAGGCCGGCAGGCGCAGCTTCCAGAAAGTCTGGGGCCCGCTGGCCCCGTAGGTGCTCAGCAGGTCGATCTGCATCGCGTCGGGACTGCGAAGCCCCTTGATCATCCCAACCAGCACCGGAAAGAACGACAGATAGGCCGAGATGATCGCCTTGGCGATGGCGCGGCTGTCCAGCCCGGTGGCCTGCGGCAGCGCCCCCGACCAGAAGCTGTTGGACAGGACCACGATCATCGGCGCCAGCGCCACGATGGGGATGGTCTGGCTGATCACCGCCCAGGGCATCACGCTCTGATCCATGGCGCGCACATGCACGATCGAGACCGCCAGTCCGACCCCGACCACCACGCCCAGCACGAAGCCCATCAGCGTCGATTGCAGCGTCACCCAGCCGTGATAGACCAGCGACCGCTTGGAGGTGATCGCCTGCCCCGTCAGTCCCTGCCAGAGCGCATCGGCAACCTGATGCGGCGGCGGCAGCACCGGCCGGGACTGGTTCTGGGTCTGCGGCAGCATCTGGGAGAAACTCACGCTCTGCCCGGCGCGGGCCGCCTGATCGTAGACCCAGGGCGCGTTCAGCCAGACCGAGGCGGCATACCAGAGCGCGATGATCAGGCCCACCACCGTCAGGATCGGCAGCACGCGGTTCATGATGCCACCCGTCCGTCAGTCATCGACATGCCCCGCCCTCAGCCCCTCGCGGACCCGATGCGCGATCTCGATGAACTCCTTGCTGTCGCGGATATCGAGCGGCCGCTCGCGCGGCAGCGGGCTGTCGATGATATCGGTGATCCGCCCCGGACGCGGCGACATCACCACGATCCGGGTCGAGAGATAGACCGCCTCGGGGATCGAATGGGTGACAAACAGCGTGGTCTTGGCCGTGCGGCCCCAGAGCTTGAGCAACTCCTCGTTCAGCCGGTCGCGCACGATCTCGTCCAGCGCGCCGAAGGGCTCGTCCATCAGCAGGATATCGGCATCAAAGGCCAGCGCGCGCGCGATCGACGCCCGCTGCTGCATCCCGCCTGACAGCTGCCAGGGGTATTTCTTCTCGAACCCCGAAAGCTCCACCATCTCCAGCGACCTGCGCGCCCGCTC
Source organism: Pseudomonadota bacterium (assembly GCA_963205075.1). Taxonomy (GTDB): domain Bacteria; phylum Pseudomonadota; class Alphaproteobacteria; order Rhodobacterales; family Rhodobacteraceae; genus KLAP22. The sequence continues at coordinate 5,956 of CAUJIU010000023.1, forward strand.
GTCCTGCTCCTGCCGCGAGAACCCCATGATCTCGAGCGGCAGCCGCACATTGCCGGCGATGGTGCGCCAGGGATAGAGCCCGGCGGCCTGAAACACGTAGCCATAGGCGCGCGCGCGGCGGGCCTGATCGGGCGACATGCCGTTGACGGTCAGACTGCCCCCGGTCGGGGTTTCCAGCGCCGCCACGCAGCGCAGAAAGGTGGTCTTGCCGCAGCCCGACGGGCCGATGAACGACACGAAATCCCCGTGCGCGATGTCAAGCGTCACGTCCTTCAGTGCATGCACCGGGCCGTCGCCGGTCTGGAACGTCAGTTCCAGGTTCTTCGCCGAAACTACTGTCTCCGCCAACTCGCCACCATTCGTCATTCCCGTCCCTGTTGTTGCCGCATCCGCCCGAGCCTCCCCGCTCAGACGGACCGGGTAATTCCGCCATCGACCCGCAGGTTCTGGCCGGTGATGTAACCGGCACCGTCGGATGCCAGAAAGGCAATGGTGGCCGATATCTCGTCGGTCTTGCCATAGCGCCCCATCGGGATGCGCGAGCGGAATTCCTCCTTCTCGGGCAGGCTGTCGATGAAGCCCGGCAACACGTTGTTCATGCGCACGTTGTCGGGCGCATACCTGTCGGCAAAGAGCTTGGTGAAGGCCGCCAGCCCGGCCCGGAACACCCCCGAGGTCGGGAATACCGGATCGGGCTCGAAGGCGGCGAAGGTCGAGATGTTGATGATCGACCCGCCCTTCTGCGCCACCATGATCGGCGCCACCAGCCGGGTCGGGCGCACGACGTTGAGGAAATAGACCTCCATCCCCCGGCGCCAGTCCTCGTCGCTCAGTTCCAGCACCGGCGCGCGCGGCCCGTGCCCGGCCGAATTGACCAGCACATCGACGCGGCCCCACTTGGCCATCGCCTGATCCACCAGCCGCTTGAGATCATCGTTGGACTGGTTGGACCCGGTGACCCCGATGCCGCCCAGTTCGGCCGCCAGCGCCTCGCCCTTGCCCGAGGATGACAGGATCGCCACCCTGAAGCCATCGGCAGCCAGCCGGCGCGCCGCGCCCGCCCCCATGCCGCTGCCCCCGGCGGTGATCAGTGCGACCTTGGTCATTTGAATTCCTTCCCCAACGCTCAAACCCCCGTCGCCGGAATGCCGGTCCGCGTCACCGGGCGCGGCGCGGTCAGGTCCTTCCAGGTGCTCAGCGCGCGGTTGACCGCCCCGTTGGGCTCGCGCGCCACGAACTCGCCGTGGCCTTCCTGGGTGCGCACCTCGCCGTCATGGATGGCCACCTGCCCGCGCGTGAGCGTGAACCGCGGCAGGCCCTTGACGGTCTTGCCCTCGAACACGTTGTAATCGATGGCGGATTGCTGCGCCTTGGCGGTGATGGTCTTTTCCTTGCCCGGATCCCAGACCACGATATCGGCATCGGCGCCGACCATGATCGCCCCCTTGCGCGGATAGCAGTTGAGGATCTTGGCGATATTGGTCGAGGTGACGGCCACGAACTCGTTGGCCGTCAGCCGGCCGGTATTGACCCCATGGGTCCACAGCATCGGCATCCGGTCCTCCAGCCCGCCGGTGCCATTGGGGATCTTGGTGAAATCGCCAACCCCGAACCGCTTCTGTTCGGTGGTAAAGGCGCAGTGATCGGTGGCCACCACCGACAGCGAGCCCGACTGCAACCCGGCCCAGAGACTGTCCTGGTGCTTCTTGTTGCGGAAGGGCGGGCTCATCACGCGCCGCGCCGCATGGTCCCAGTCGGGGTGGAAATACTCGCTCTCGTCCAGCGTCAGATGCTGGATCAGCGGCTCGCCCCAGACCCGCTTGCCCTGCATCCGCGCCCGCCGGATCGCCTCGTGCGATTCCTCGCAGGACGTATGCACCACATAGAGCGGCACCCCCGCCATGTCGGCGATCATGATGGCGCGGTTGGTCGCCTCGCCCTCGACCTGGCTGGGGCGCGAATAGGCATGGGCTTCGGGGCCGGTATTGCCCTCGCGCAGCAGCTTGGCCGACAACTCCGCCACCACATCACCGTTCTCGGCATGTACCAGCGCCGTCGCGCCCAGCTCGGCCAGCCGCGAGAACGAGGCATACATCTCGTCATCGTTGACCATCAGCGCGCCCTTGTAGGCCATGAAATGCTTGAACGTGTTGATGCCCTTGTCGCGCACCACCGTCTGCATCTCGTCAAAGACCTTTTGCCCCCACCAGGTCACCGCCATGTGGTAGGAATAGTCGCAACTGGCCCGGCCCGACTTGTTGTGCCACATCTGCATGGCATCCAGGAGCCCCTGCCCCTGCCCCGGCAGCACGAAATCCACCACCATCGTGGTGCCGCCCGACAGCGCCGCGCGGGTGCCGCTCTCGAAATCGTCGGTGGAATAGGTGCCCATGAAGGGCATCTCCAGATGGGTATGCGGATCGATCCCGCCGGGCATCACATAGCAGCCGGTGGCGTCCAGAACTGTATCGCCCTTCAGCCCCTTGCCAATCTGCGTGATCCGCCCGCCCTCGATCAGCACATCGCCCGCATAGGACAGATCCGCCGTGACGATTGTGCCGTTCCTGATGACTGTGCTCATCGCGATCTCCCTGATTTTTCCGGCAAGCCCATTCTTTTGGCCCTAAATATCCCGGGGGTCCGGGGGCTGGCCCCCGGCTCCGCCCGCCGCTCCTAGCTGACGATCTCCGCCGTCTCGACCACCGCGTGAAACAGCACGTCCGCGCCTTTGGCCGCCCATTCGGGGCTGATCTCCTCGGCCTCGTTGTGGCTAAGCCCGTCGACGCAGGGGCACATGACCATCGCGGTCGGCGCCACGTCGTTGATCCAGCAGGCATCGTGGCCCGCCCCCGAAACGATATCCATATGGCTGTAGCCCAGCCGCTCCGCCGCGTCGCGCACCGCCTTGACGCAGCCCTTGTCGAAGGCCGGCGGATCGAACTGGCCGACGATCTTCGCGTCAAAGCCCACGCCGATCTCCGCGCAGAGCTTCGGCGCGCGCAAAAGAAACTCGTCAACCATGGCATTGAGCTTGGGCAGGATGTGGGTCCGCATGTCGACGGTAAAGACCACCTTGCCCGGAATGATGTTGCGGCTGTTGGGATAGACATCGATATGCCCGATCGCC
>CAUJIU010000024.1 GCA_963205075.1 Pseudomonadota bacterium
CTCGGCAAGAGCGCCGGCGATGCCGGACGCGCCGCCCGCAAGGCCACCATCGCGCAGGCCAAGTCGCGCTGGGCGCAGCAGCTTGCCGGCATGGATCACGAGGACGACGACCCCGGCACCACCTGGAACGACCGCGCCCGCAAGGCCAAGCCGGACTGGATGAGCCCGCGCATGGCCTGGCGCGCCATCCAGTCGGCGCTGCCGCGCGAGGCGATCATCTCCAGCGATATCGGCAACAACTGCGCCATCGGCAACGCCTATCCCTCGTTCGAGGCGGGGCGCAAGTATCTGGCACCGGGCCTCTTTGGCCCCTGCGGCTACGGCCTGCCCTCGATCATCGGCGCCAAGATCGGCTGCCCGGATGTGCCGGTCGTGGGCTTTGCCGGCGACGGCGCCTTCGGCATCGCCGTGACCGAGCTGACCGCCATCGGCCGCCCCGAATGGCCCGCCGTCACCATGGTGGTGTTTCGCAACTACCAGTGGGGCGCCGAAAAGCGCAACTCGACCCTGTGGTATGACGACAACTTCGTCGGCACCGAACTGGACGAGGGCGTCACCTATGCCGGCATTGCGCGGGCCTGCGGGTTGCAGGGCGTGCAGGCGCGCACGATGGCAGAGCTTTCAGCCGCGCTCGCCAAGGCCATCGACGATCAGATGCACCACGGCAAGACCACGCTGATCGAGGCGCTGATCAACCAGGAACTGGGCGAGCCCTTCCGCCGCGACGCGATGAAGAAGCCCGTGGCCGTCGCCGGTATCAGCGCCGCCGACATGCGGCCCCAGCGCGAGGCGTGATGGCCCTGCCCTTCGATCTGACGCCCGCGGCCGCCGCATGGATCGCTCTGGTGATGTTCGGAGCCGCGTTTGTCAGGGGCTATTCGGGCTTTGGTTTTGCTGCCCTGATGCTGACCGGCGCCGGGCTGGTGACCAGCCCCTACCACCTCATGCCGGTGGTGGTGTTTGCCGATGTGGTCATGACCGCCGGGCAGTTGCGGGGCATCTGGTCCAAGGTGGACTGGCGGCGGGCCATGCTGCTGCTGGCAGGCGCGCTGCCGGGCGTGCCGATCGGGGTCTGGCTGATGCTGCGGATCGGGCCCGATACCGGGCGGGCGGTGATCTCGGTCTTCATCCTGATGATGTGCGGGCTGCTCCTGTCAGGCTGGCGGATGCAGCGCCAGGCCGGGCAGGCCGCCAATGTCGGGGTCGGTCTGGCCTCGGGGCTGGCCAATGGCGCGGCCATCGGCGGGCTGCCGGTGGTGGCGTTCTTTTCCGCCCAGCCGATTGCCGCGGCGATGTTTCGCGCCACGGTGATCGTCTATTTCACGCTGATGGATCTTTGGACCATTCCGGTCATGGGCGCCTCGGGCATGATCGAGCGGCAGACCTTCGTCGCGGTGCTGTTCGGCCTGCCGGTGATGCTGGCCGGGCTCTGGCTCGGCGGGCGCCGGTTTCACGCCACCAATCCGGAAGGTTTCCGCCGCTTTGCCATCGTGCTCCTGGCGGCGCTGGCGGCGCTGAACCTGATCAAGGCCCTGGCATGATCGACGGGCATCGGGCAGGCGGCCCGGCAAACTCCTCTGGCAGAATGCGGCATATGTCGCCAAAGTCGGGCCGGAGATGAGCCCCGATCCGTTTCCCTTCCTGTCGGCCATCGAGCCGCACTGCCCCGACCGGCTGCTGGCGACGGCACGGCGCTGCCCGGTGCCGCGCGTGGCGCTGGTCAACGCCGGGGCGGCGATCCCGCTCGAGGGTCTGCGCGAGGCGGCCGATCTGGGTCTGGCCGTGCCGATACTCGTGGGCGACCCGGTCAAGATCCGCGCCGCGGCGGCCGAAATCGGCTGGGACATCGCCGGCGTGCGGATGATCGACGCCCCGCAGGAGGCCGCCGCGCCCGCCGCCGCCGCACTGGCGCGGGCCGGCGAGGCCGATGCGATCATGAAGGGGCAGATCCACAGCTCGACCTTTCTCAAGGCGCTGCTGCCCGCTGCCGCCGGACTGCGCGCGCCGGGCACCCGCTGCGGCCATGTCTTTCACATCACCGCGCCGGGATCGGACCGACCGCTGTTGCTGACCGATGCCGCGCTGAACGTCGACCCCGACGTGGCGACCCGGCAGGCCTGTCTTGCCCATGCCGTCAGGCTGGCCCGGCTGCTGGGGGTGGAGCGTCCGCGCGCCGGCATCCTCGCGCCGACCGAGGACAAGCTGCCCTCGGTGCCCAACACCATGGAGGCGGCCGAGATCGCGCTCTGGGCGCGCACGGCTTTGCCCGAGGCAATCGTCGAGGGGCCGATGGCGCTCGACCTGATCTTTTCGCGGCAGGCGGCCGAGGCCAAGGGCTATGTCTCGCAGGTATCGGGCGATGCGGATATCATGCTCACCCCCAACATCACCGCCGGCAACGCCGTCTTCAAGCTGATGGTGCTGGGCATGGGCTGCTGCGCGGGCGGGGTGGTGATGGGCTGCGCGGTGCCGCTGTTGCTGACCTCGCGGGCGCAGCGGTCGCCCGACCGGATCGCCTCGGCCGCGCTCGGGGCCATCGTGGCCGCGGCAAAATGAGGGACCGGGCCATGATACTGGTGCTCAACACCGGCTCGTCCTCGCTCAAGATCGGGCTGTTCGGCGCCGACCTGGCGCCGGTTCTGGCCGGCTCGATCGGCGGCATCGGCGGCAAGGGCACCTTGCGGCTGGGCACCCGGTCCCGCCCGGTGACGACGGCCGACCATGACGATGCGGTGGCGCAGATGCTGGCCGCGCTGGCCGATGCAGGGCACCCGCTCTCGTCGCTGCGGGCGGTGGCGCACCGGGTGGTGCAGGGGGGGCCGGACCTGCGGATGCCGTGCCGGATCACTCCCGAAACGCTGGAGCAGATCGCCGCCTGCGCGCCGCTGGCACCGCTGCACACGCCGCCGGCGCTGGCGGGCATCCGGGCCATCAACCGCCTTGCGCCCGACCTGCCGCAATGCGCCAGCTTTGACACCGCCTTTCATGCCGGCCAGCCGGCGGTGGCCACCACCTACGCGCTGCCCGCCCGCATCCGCGCGCGCGGCATCCGCCGCTATGGGTTCCACGGGCTGTCCTATGCCGGGCTGGTCGAAAGCTTTGGCGCGGCGCTGCCCCGTCGCCTCCTGGCGCTGCATCTGGGCGCGGGCGTCAGCCTGTGCGCCATTGTCGAGGGGCGTTCGGTTGCCACCTCCATGGGCTATTCGCCGCTGTCGGGGCCGGTCATGGCCACGCGGTCGGGCGATATCGATGCAGGCGCGGTGCTGCGGCTGGCCGCCGAGGACGGCATCGCGGCCACCGATGCCATGCTCAACACCCAGAGCGGGCTGCTGGGCCTGTCGGGCAAGAGTGCCGACATGCGGGCGCTCCTGGCAGATACCTCGCCCGAGGCGCGCTTCGCGGTCGAGCATTTCGTCTACTGGGTCTGCCGTCAGGCCGGCTCGCTGATTTCGGCCATGCAGGGGCTCGATGCGCTGGCCTTCACGGGGGGCATCGGCGAGAACAGCCCCGAGATCCGCGCGCGGATCACGGAAGGCTTGCTTTGGGCCGGCAAGGTGCCGGTGCATGTGGTGCAGGCCGAGGAAGAGCACCGGATCGCCCGCGATGCCGCGGCCCTGCTGGGCGGGGCGGCATGAGTCAGAGGCTGGCGCCCAGCACGATCGCCGCCGCCACGATGTCATCGGCCGTGGCGCTGCGGCTGAGGTCGCAGACCGGCGCGCGAAAGCCCTGCAGGAACGGCCCGATCGCCTGCGCGCCCGCCAGCTCCTGCGCGATCTTGTATGCGATGTTGGCGGCATCGAGCGAGGGAAAGACCAGCACATTGGCATTGCCCGATCCGCTGCCCTTGCGCGCGGCCACTTGCGGGTTCAGCGCCGCATCGGCCTGCACCGGCCCGTCAAAGCCGGTGGCCCGCGCCGCCGCGCGCACCAGATCGACCGAAGGCCCGACCCCGGACTCGCCGGTCGAATACGACAGGAGCGCCACCTGCGCCCGGCCAAGTAGCGCGCGCGCCGATGCCGCAGAGGCGCGGGCAATCGAGGCGAGCGCCTCGGCATCGGGCGCGACGGTCACGGCGCAATCGGCAAAGACCAGTTC
>CAUJIU010000025.1 GCA_963205075.1 Pseudomonadota bacterium
CGACTCCCCCGGGATATTTGGGGCCAAAAGAAATGGTCAGAGTGCGCGCCAGCCGATATCGCGCCGGCAGAAGCCCTCGGGCCAGTCGATCCGGTCCAGCATCGCATAGGCGCGGTCGCGGGCCTCTTGCAGGGTGGCGCCGCGGGCGGTGACGTTGAGGACGCGCCCGCCACTGGCGAGGGTCTGGCCGCCGCTGGCGCGGGTGCCGGCATGGAAGACCATGTTGGAGGAGTCCTCGGGCAGGTCGGCAAGGCCGCGGATCTCGGAGCCTTTCGCATAGGTGCCGGGATAGCCGTTGGCGGCCAGGACCACGGTGAGCGCGTGATCTTCGGCCCAGTTGACCGCGATCCGGTCAAGCTGGCCGGTGGCGCAGGCCTGGATCAGGTCGAAGGCCTGGGCGCCGAGCCGCATCATCAGCACCTGGCATTCGGGGTCGCCGAAGCGGCAGTTGTACTCCACCAGCCTCGGCTCGCCCTGCTCGATCATCAGCCCGACGAACAGCACGCCCTGATAGGGCGTACCGCGCCGGGCCATCTCGGCCATGGTCGGGCGGACGATGCGTTCGAGTGCCAGGGAAGTGATTTCGGGGGTCATCACCGGGGCGGGCGAATAGGCGCCCATGCCGCCGGTATTGGGGCCGGTATCGCCCTCGCCGACACGCTTGTGGTCCTGGGCGGTGCCGATCGGCAGGAGCGTGGTGCCATCGACCAGCACGAAGAAGGAGGCCTCCTCGCCCGACATGAACTCCTCGATCACCACCGAAGTGCCGGCGGTGCCGAACTCGCCGGCGAACATGTCGTCGATGGCGGCCAGCGCCTCGGCCTCGGTCATGGCCACGACCACGCCCTTGCCGGCGGCGAGGCCATCGGCCTTGATCACGATCGGCGCGCCAGTGGTGCGGATATGGGCGCGGGCGGGCCCCGGCGCCTCGAAGCGGGCCCAGCGGGCGGTGGGGGCGCCGGCGGCGTCGCAGATTTCCTGGGTGAAGGTCTTGGAGGCTTCCAGCCGCGCGGCGGCGGCAGAGGGGCCGAACACGGTCAGGCCGGAGGCGCGCAGGCGGTCGGCGACCCCGGCGGCCAGCGGGGCCTCGGGGCCGACGATGATGAAATCGACCGCGTTTTCCTCGGCAAAGACCGCGACCGCTTCGCCGTCGAGGATGTTTATGTCGGCGCAGTCGGCGATCTCGGCGATGCCGGCATTGCCGGGGGCCACGATCAGGCGGTCGCATTTGGGGTTCTGCTTGACCGCCCAGGCCAGGCTGTGTTCGCGCCCGCCGGATCCAAGGATCAGAATGTTCATCGCGTCCCTCGCTTGGCCTTTGCTGGGAGGCGTTCTAAGGTCGCCCATCGCAGACCACAACAGCAAAGCCGGGATCGGTCATGGACCTGTTCGAAGAGCCTCAGCCAGACAGCAACTCGCCCGAGTTTTCGGTCTCGGAGATATCGGGGGCGATCAAGCGCGCCATCGAGGGCGAGTTTGGCCATGTGCGGGTGCGTGGCGAGGTCGGGCGGGTGGTGCTGTCGCGGCTGGGGCATCTCTATTTCGACCTCAAGGATGACCGCAACGTGCTGGCTTCGGTCAGCTGGAAGGGCCAGGTCGACCGGCTGACCCATCGCCCCGAGGAGGGGATGGAGGTGGTGGCCACCGGGCGGCTGACCACCTTCGGGCCGCAGTCCAAGTATCAGCTCAATGTCGAGGATGTGGTGCCGGCGGGCGCGGGCGCGCTGATGGCCATGTTGGAAAAGCGCAAGGCGGCGCTGGCGGCGGAAGGCCTGTTCGACCCGGCGCGCAAGCGGCCCTTGCCCTATCTGCCGGAGGTGATCGGGGTCATCACCTCGCCCACCGGCGCGGTGATCCGCGATATCCTGCACCGGCTGCGCGACCGCTTTCCGCGCAAGGTGCTGGTCTGGCCGGTGGCGGTGCAGGGCGCGGCCTGCGCGGCGGACGTGGTGCGGGCCATCGAAGGGTTCAACGCCCTGCGCCCCGGCGGCGCGCTGCCGCGTCCGGACCTGCTGATCGTGGCCCGTGGCGGCGGCTCGATCGAGGATCTGTGGGGGTTCAACGAAGAGGCGGTGGTGCGGGCGGCTGCCGCCTCGCAGATCCCGCTGATCTCGGCGGTGGGGCATGAGACCGATACCACGCTGATCGACCATGCCGCCGACATGCGCGCCCCGACGCCGACCGCGGCGGCAGAGCTTGCGGTGCCGGTGCGCGCCGATCTGGTGGCCCATGTCGACAAGTTGCAGGCCCGGTTGTCGCGCTCCGTGGCGCTGGCGCTCGGCACCCGCGACCAGCGGCTGCGGGACGTGAGCCGGGCCATGCCGCGCCGGGATGCGCTGCTGGAAACCCCGCGCCAGCGGCTGGACAACTGGGCCGAGCGGTTGCCTTCGGCGCTGCGGGCGGCGACCGGGCAGAAGCGGCTGCGTCTGCTGGAGGCGGCGGGGTCGCTCCGGCCGGGGCTGTTGCGGCGGATGACGCGGACCGATCTGGATCGGGTGGCGGCCCTGGCGGGCCGGATGGACCTCGGGCTGAAACGAGTGTTGCGGGACCGGCAGCAGGAGCTGGGCGCCGCCGCGCGGCTGTTGCGGCCGGCGCGGCTGGCCGATGCCATCGGGCGCGGGGCGGAGCGGCAGGCCAACCTGTTGCGCCGCCTGTCCGAACGCGCGCGGCGCCAGCAGGCCGAACGCGCCGACCGCCTGGCGGCGCTGGACCGGATGCGCCTGTCACTGGGCTACATGGCCACGCTGGAACGGGGATATGCGGTGGTGCGGGGCGACGGGGCGGTCGTGACCACCACCGCCGGGGCACGCGGCGCGACCGAGATCGAGATCCAGTTCGCCGACGGGCGGCTGACTTTGGGCGGCAAGCCTGCGCGCAAGAGCAAGGATGCCCCCGATCAGGGCAGCCTGTTCTAGGCCTTCGCCCGCTCGGCCGCGACCCTGGGGTCCATCACCCGCCGCCACTGGCGCGGCACCAGCGCCAGGCAGGCCATCACCGGCAGGGCGCGCGGCAGAATCGGCGCCTCGGGCAGGGTCAGCGACGGGTAGCGCCGGCCCGGATGGGCGTGATGGTCGGAATGGCGCGGGGCATTGAGCATCAGCGCCGAGGAAAACCAGTGCGGGCTGTTCCAGCTGTGGCGCGGGGCGACCGCCTCGGCCCGGCCATCGGGGGCGCTGGCGCGCACCAGCCCGTAATGCTGCACGTAATCGGAGAGCAGAAGCTGGCTCTGGGCAAAGGCCGCCAGCGCCAGGAGCGCCGCCACGCCGCCCCAGCCGGCAAACCGCGCCGTCAGCGCCAGCGTCAGCGCGGCGCCCATGGCATAGGCCAGATAGGGGTGGCGCCAGCGGGGCCTGCCGGCCTGCCGCTGGCGGCGGGTTTCTTCGGCAAGCCCGGTGCGGAACGAGCCGATCCAGGCGCGGCGGGCGAAGTGGTAAAAGCTTTCGCCCAGGCGCGCGGTGTTGGGATCCTGCCCGGTGCCGACATGGCGGTGATGCACCAGCACATGCGCCGAGGCGTGATGCCCGAACAGGAGCGAGGCGTAGACCGCGACCCCGAGCCGGCGCAATGGCCGCGCACCGCGATGGATCAGCTCATGCGCGTTGGAATTGCTGACCTGCCCGAACCACAGCCCTGCCGCCACAAACACCAGCGCCTTGTCCAGCGCCCCGATGCCATCGCCGCTCAGCGCCCCGATGCAGAGGGCCAGCAGCCCGAAATGCCCCAGCGCAATGGCGACTGACAGCCGGTCGGCGGCGGGAAACTCGACATCGGGCAGCGCGGGCGTGATCCGCCGGACCAATTCGTCGAGCGCGGCGGTCATCGCCGTCATGAAGGCCAGTGCCAGCAGCCCCCAGACCCCGCCCCGGATGGCCGCCAGGGCGATCAGCGGCAGGGGCACGAGGGTGGCGGCGGAGAACAGCAGCATCTGGGCGGGCACGGGCGACTCCGGTGGTGGTCTGGCGCGACCCTAGCACCCAATTTCCGCTTCTGGCAGGCCGCTAACGCATCCCTGCCCGAAGATGTCGTTTTTGCATTGTCCCCGCCAATCCGGTCGGACTACGGTCAGCGCAGACCGGCAGAGAACACCGGCAGAGGACACCGGCAGAGGACTGGGCAGAGGACTGGGCATGGCACAAGATACCGCAGTAGGCGTCTGGAAATCGGGCAAGGGCAAGGGGCGGCGCACGCCGAAGGGCCGGCAGCTGGATGACGACGCCTTTGCCGAGGTCACGGCGCTGCTGGGCGACCGTCCGCGCCGCCGCGACCTGCTGATCGAGCATCTGCACCTGTTGCAGGACCGGTTCGGCCACCTTTCGGCCCGCCACCTGCGGGCTCTGGCCGAGGCGATGCGCGTGAGCCAGGCCGAGGTCTACGAGGTGGCGACCTTCTATGCCCATTTCGACGTGGTCAAGGAAGACGAGGCCCCGCCGCCGGCGCTGACCATCCGGGTCTGCGACTCGCTGTCTTGCGAACTTGCCGGCGCCGAGGCGCTGCGCGCGGCACTCAGCGACGGGCTCGACCCTGCGCAGGTCCGGGTGCTGCGCGCGCCCTGCATGGGGCGCTGCGATACCGCGCCGGTGCTGGAGATCGGCCACAACCATATTGACCACGCCACGCCGGCGCTGGTGCAGGCGGCCATCGCGGCCGGGGACTTCCACGCCCATGTGCCTGAATATGAAGGGCTTTCCGAATACCGAAAGCATGGCGGCTACGACACGCTGGTTGACCTGCGCCAGAATGGCGACTGGCAGGCAGTGCAGGAGAAGCTGCTGGCCTCGGGCCTGCGCGGTCTGGGCGGGGCGGGCTTTCCCTCGGGGCGCAAATGGGGCTTCGTGCGCGCCAATCCCGGCCCGCGCTACCTGGCGGTGAATGGCGACGAGGGCGAGCCGGGCACCTTCAAGGACCGCTACTATCTCGAGCGCGTGCCGCACATGTTTCTGGAAGGCATGCTGATCGCCACCTGGGCGGTCGAGGCCGAGCGCGCCTATATCTACCTGCGCGACGAATACCCCGCCGCGCGCGAGATCCTGCGGCGCGAGATCGCGGCGCTTGAAGATGCCGGGCTGGTGCCTGCGGGCTATATCGACCTGCGGCGCGGCGCGGGCGCCTATATCTGCGGCGAAGAATCGGCGATGATCGAGTCGATCGAGGGCAAGCGCGGCCTGCCGCGCCACCGGCCGCCCTTCGTGGCGCAGGTGGGCATCTTTGACCGCCCGACGCTCGTGCACAACGTTGAAACCCTGCTCTGGGTGGCGCGGGTCTGCCGGTCGGGGCCGCAGATCCTGTCCGGGATCGAGCGCAACGGCCGCAAGGGCCTGCGCTCCTACTCGGTCTCGGGGCGGGTGCGCAATCCAGGCGTGCACCTGCTGCCCGCCGGGTCGACCATCACCGATATCATCGCTGCCGCCGGGGGCATGGCCGAGGGGCACGCCTTCAAGGCCTACCAGCCGGGCGGTCCGTCCTCGGGGCTGTTGCCCGCCTCGATCGCCGATGTGCCGCTCGATTTCGACACGCTTCAGCCGCTTGGCAGCTTCATCGGGTCGGCGGCGGTGGTGGTGCTGTCGGACAAGGATTCGGTGCGGGCCGCGGCGCTCAACATGATGCGCTTCTTCGAGGATGAAAGCTGCGGCCAGTGCACGCCCTGCCGGGTCGGCTGCGAGAAGGCGGTCAAGCTGATGCAGGCCGATCACTGGGATCAGGCGCTCCTGGACGAATTGTGCGCGGCGATGGTCGATGCCTCGATCTGCGGTCTCGGGCAGGCGGCGCCCAATCCGGTGCGGCTGGTGATGCAGCATTTCGCGGACGAATTGTGAGCGCCCCGATGCTGGGACTGACTATCGGCGCGGTCTGCGCGCTGTGGTATCTGTTGCGCTTTGCCGGGGCGCCCGCCTCGTGGCGCAAGACGGTGATCAAGACGCTTTCGGTGGGCGTGCTGGCGCTGGGCGTGGCGCTGGCCGGCGGCCCGCCGTTGCTGGTCGCCGCGCTGGCCCTGGGCGCGCTGGGCGACCTGTTGCTGTCGCGCCCGGGTCAGTCCGCGTTTCTGGGCGGGCTGATTTCCTTCGCGCTGTCGCATCTGGCCTATATCGGCCTTCTGAGCGGCTCGGCCGGCTGGTTGGTGCCGCCGATGGCGGTGTTTGCGGCCCTTGGCCTGTTCGCGGCGGTGATGGCGTGGTTTCTCTGGGGGGCGACCGGGCCGATGCGCTGGCCGGTCATGGCCTATATCGTCATCATCAGCGCCATGGGCGCCTCGGCCTTCGGGCTGGGCGACTGGCGCGGCCCGTGGCTTTGGGCGGCGCTGTTGTTCATGACCTCGGACTCCATCCTGTCGGCCGAGATGTTCCTGCTGCGCGCCGATCATCCGGCGCGGCGGCTGACGCCGCTTGCTGTCTGGGCCAGCTATTGGGCGGCGCAGGCGCTGTTCGCCTGGCCGGCATTGGCCTGAGACGGCGCCGCACCCTTCCCCCCGCCGCCTTTGCGCATTAGGTGAGGGGTAGCCGCAGCAAGAGACCGGGGCCCATGTCGTTCTTCAAGAAGCTCAAGGATCGTCTTCTCAAATCCTCGTCCAGGCTGGATGAGGGGCTGGAAGCGATCGTGGACGAGGGCGGCGAGGCCGCGCCGGAGGCCGAGGCAACCGCGCCTGACGCCCCGGAGCCCCGGCAGGAGCCCGAAGCCGCCGCGCCGGTTGCCGCCGCGCCTGCACCTGTGGCGCGCGAGCCCGCCCCCGATGTCATGCCGGACCCGGCCCCCCAAGCTCCCGCCAGACCCGGCCTGCTTGGGCGGGTGATGGGCCGCGAGGCGGCTCCGGTGCTGCGCCGGGTGGTTGATGACGCGATGCTCGAACAGCTCGAAGAGCTGCTGATCGCCTCCGACATGGGCGTCGATACTGCGTTGCGCATCACCGCCAACCTTGCCGAGGGGCGGATGGGGCGCAAGATGTCGGTGGCCGAGATCAAGACCGCCCTCAGCGACGAGATCGCCCGCGTGATGGAGCCGGTGGCCCGCCCGCTGCCGCTTTATGCCAAGCGCCCGCAGGTGGTGCTGGTGGTTGGCGTCAACGGTTCGGGCAAGACCACCACCATCGGCAAGCTGGCCAGCCAGTTCCGCGCTGCCGGCAAGTCGGTGGTGATCGCTGCCGGGGACACCTTCCGCGCCGCCGCCGTCGAACAGTTGCAGATCTGGGGCGAGCGGGCAGGGGTGCCGGTAATGACCGCGCCCGAAGGCTCTGACCCCGCCTCGCTGGCCTATGACGCGATGGAGAAAGCCGCGCAGGACGGCGCCGACCTGTTGATGACCGACACGTCCGGGCGCTTGCAGAACCGTCAGGACCTGATGGAGGAACTGGCCAAGATCGTCCGCGTCATCCGCAAGAAGGACCCCGACGCGCCGCATAACACGCTGCTGGTGCTCGATGCCACCACCGGGCAGAACGCGCTCAACCAGGTCGAGATCTTCCGCAAGATCGCCGATGTCTCGGGGCTGGTGATGACCAAGCTCGACGGCACCGCCAAGGGCGGGGTGCTGGTGGCGCTGGCTGACAGGTTCGGCCTGCCGATCCACGCCATCGGGGTCGGCGAGCAGATCGACGACCTGGCCCCGTTCGATCCGCAGGAATTTGCCCGCGCGCTGGTCG
>CAUJIU010000026.1 GCA_963205075.1 Pseudomonadota bacterium
CTCGCGGTCGCGGAACACGTGATGGAACGGATAGTCATGGCCAAAGCGTACCACATGCGCCCCCGCCGCATCGCGCACCAGCCAGCTTTCGTTGGACAGCCCGCCGCTGAGTGGCTCGGCCACGATCTCGCCCTGCCAGCATGGCAGCGCCCGGACACGATCAAGGCTCATGACACGGCCTCGGCCAGTCCCAGCCGCACCCGTGCCCGCGCCGCCGCCGCGCCGATCAGACGGTCGGCGATGATGGCGATGAAGGCCACGCAGAGGCCCGCCGCCAGCCCCTTGCCGGTATCGGCCTTGGTCAGCGCGATGTAGACCTCCTGCCCCAGATCGCGGGTACCGACCAGCGCGGTGATGACCAGCATCGACAGCGCGAACATGATGGTCTGGTTCAGGCCCAGCATCATCTCGGGCAGCGCCAGCCGCAGCTTGATGCGCGTCAGCAATTGCCAGGGCGTGCAGCCCATCGACCGGCCCGCCTCGATCAGGTTGGGATCGACCCCCTGCAGGCCCAGCGCGGTGTAGCGGATCGCCGGGGCCACGGCGAAGGCCACCACCGCGATCATGGCGGTGAAGTCGCCCACCCGGAACAGCATGACGGCGGGCATCAGGTAGACGAAGGATGGCAGCGTCTGCAGGGTGTCGATCACCACCTGCACCCAGCGCCACAGGCCCCGACGCTCGGCCGCGATAATGCCGATGGGCATGCCGATCAGCATCGCCACCACGGTCGAGATGCCGCAGAGATAGACGGTGATCATCGCCTTTTCCCACAGCCCCAGCGCGGCGATCAGGAAGCTCAGCCCCCCCGCCAGCAGCGCCAGACGCAGCCCGCCCAGCCGCCAGCCCAAAAGCCCCAGCGCCGCGACCACGCCGAGCCAGGGCAGGTCCAGCAGCAGGCGCTTGAACGGCACCAGGACCCCCAGCAACAGCGCGTTCTTGACCGCCTCGATATCGTCGAAATAGTTGACGTTGATCCACTCGACCACCCGTGACCAGAAGGTGCCGGTGGTCAGCACCGCCCCCGCCGGATAGGTCTGCAGCGCCGGCACCACCAGCCCGCCGAAGCCCGCCACCACGATCAGTGCCAGCCCGGCCAGCAGATAGGGATGCCGCCCGGTCCAGCCCGGCCCGGCGGGCGCCGCGCCGGTTTTCTCGGCGAAGGCCTGGCTCAGCCGGTCGAGCATGATCGCCAGCGCCACGATGGCCAGCCCCGATTCCAGCCCCGCGCCGATATCGAGCCGCCGCAGCGCCGCCAGCACGTCAAAGCCCAGCCCGCCCGCGCCGATCATCGCCGCGATGATGACCATGTTGAGCGACAGCATGATGACCTGGTTGACCCCCACCATCAGCCCATCCTTGGCCGTGGGCACCAGCACCCGCCAGGTCATCTGCGCGCGGGTGCAGCCGATGATCTGCCCCAGATCGGTCAGCTCGCCCGGCACGCGGCGCAGCGCCAGGAGCGTCACCCGCGTCATCGGCGGCATGGCGAAGATGATCGTGGCCAGCACCGCCGCTGTTGGTCCGAAGCCGAACAGGAACAGGATCGGCACCAGATAGGCAAAGACCGGAATGGTCTGCATCAGGTCGAGGATCGGGCCGATGAGCCGCTCGACCCAGCGGTGACGGTAGGCCAGGATGCCCAGCAGCCCGCCGCCCGCCACGCCCAGCGGCACCGCCACCACGATCGAGGCCAGCGTCACCATGGCGCTGCTCCACTGGCCGAAGACGGCGACAAATGCCAGACAGGCGGCGCTCAGTAGCGCCAGCCGCCTGCCACCGGCATGGTGGCCGATCAGCGCGACCAGCCCGATGACGGTCAGGTAGGACAGCGACGGCGTCAGCTGGATGGCCGCCGAGCCCCGCCCCGACAGGAAGCCGGTCGACAACAGGCTGAGCACCACCCGGTAGGGCAGATCGATCACCGACGAGATGAACCGGGTCAGCTGCGAGAAGGTGAACAGTCCGAAGGTCGCCTCGTTGAGCAGCCACTTGGTGAATTGCCCGATCCAGCGCGCGAGCGGCAGCTCGGCCCCCTTGGGATACTCGAATGCCCAGGGCAAGGCCCCCCGCCCGGTTTGCCAGAGCGTGATGAAGGCCAGCACGAAGACAACCAGGATCAGGCGGCGGGACCATGGGCCGAAGGTGCTGGAGGTCGGGCCGGGCACCGGGTCAGTCTCCCAGCATCAGGGCGACGACATCGTCGCGCAACAGATGCCCGACCGGCCGGCCGCCGTCACCGATCACCCGCAGCGCGGTCGCCCCCTGCCGGAAGCGCGGTGCGGCCTCGGCGATGGTCTTGTCGCTGGCGATATCGCCCTGGGTTTCACGCCCGCCGGGCGCGGCCATCAGGGTCGAAACCCGCACCACCTTGGCCTTGGGCACGGCGCGCGCGAATTCGCGCACGTAGTCAGAGGCCGGGTTGAGCACGATTTCTTCGGCGGTGCCGCATTGCACCACCTCGCCGTCCTTCATGATGGCGATGCGGTCGGCCAGCCGGATCGACTCGTCGAAGTCATGGGTGATGAACACGATGGTCTTTTTCAGCGCCGATTGCAGGCGCATGAACTCGTCCTGCATCTCGCGCCGGATCAGCGGATCAAGCGCCGAGAACGGCTCGTCGAGAAACCACAGCTCCGGCTGCGTCGCCAGCGACCGGGCGATGCCCACCCGCTGCTGCTGCCCGCCCGAAAGCTGGCGCGGAAAGGACTCCTCGCGCCCCTCCAGACCCACCAGCGCGATCATCTCGCGGGCGCGTGCCTCACGCTCTGTCCGGCCCATGCCCTGCACGTCGAGCGGGAAGGCCACGTTTTCCAGCACGCTCTGATGCGGCAACAGCGCGAAATGCTGGAACACCATGCTCATCTTGTGGCGCCGGATCTCGACCATCTGGGCGTTGCTGGCGGCCAGCAGGTTCTCGCCGTTGAACAGGATCTCGCCTGCCGTCGGCTCGATCAGCCGCGACAGACAGCGCACCAGCGTCGACTTGCCCGAACCCGACAGCCCCATGATGACGAAGATCTCGCCGGTGCGCACCTCGATGTTGACATTGCGCACCGCGCTGACCAGCCCGTTGGCGCGGATCTGCTCGAGGCTCGGCGCATGGCCCATGGCCGCGAATTTCTCGGATGCGCGGGCACCAAACAGCTTCCAGACATTGCTGCAGACAAGTTTCGGCGGCGAGAGGGTCATCGGCATTCCGGCATTGGACCAAAGGAGCGGCCGCCCGGTTGCCCGGACGGCCCCTGTGCTGGCAGGCGGTCGGTTACTGACCGATCCACGCCTTCCAGCGCGGCTCGTTCTCGGCCATCCAGGCCGCGACCACGGCCTCGACCGACTGGCCGTCGAGATCGACGGCGGTGATCATCGCCCCCATCTCGGCGTTGTCGATGGTGAAGGCCTTGATGGCCTCATAAGCGCCCGGCCACTTGTCCTTGACCCCGGCCCAGCCAACCTTCCAGATCTCGCCGAACGGCTTGCCGCAGTCATAGGCCATATCGGGGTTCAGGCCCCAGGACGGGTCGGTGTAGCAGGCGGCCTCATAGGTCGGGAACTCGACCCAGGCGCCGTCATACTTGGCCGGAGCCCAGTGCGGCGCGTAGATCCAGAGCAGGATCGGCGCCTGCCGCTGATAGGCGCTTTCCAGCTCGGCAAACAGCGCCGCATCGGTGCCGGCATGGATCACCTCGAAGGGCAGTCCCAGCGCCTCGACCCGCTCGTCATCGAAGCCGCCCCATGTGACCGGGCCGCCCAGATAGCGTCCCTTGGGCGCGGTTTCCGCGGTCGAGAAGGCCTCGGCGCAGGCCGGCTCCAGCAAAGCGTGCCAATCCGGCAGGCCCGGGCAGCGCTCGACCATGTAGGAGGGATACCACCACTCCTCCTTGGCCTGCATGCCGGTCGGCCCGAAGACCTCGACATTGCCGGTTGCCACGGCGGCATCCATCGCGTCGCGGCCCGTGGTCTCCCACATTTCCATGGCCACCGACAGATCGCCGGTCTCCAGCCCGGCGAACTGGGCAAGGTAGTCGGCCTGCACATATTCGATGTTGTAGCCCGCCTGCTTGAGCACCTCGCCCATGATCTGGGTGGTGATCAGCTGGCCGGTCCAGTCATGCAATGTCAGCCGGATCGGATCGGTGGATTCCTGCGCGACTGCCGGAACCGCGCCCAGCGCCAGCGCGATGCAGGCCGACTGCGTCAGGCAGGTAAGTGTCTTACTCAGGGTCATCGTTAAACTCTCCCATGATGGCCCGCGTTTGTTAGCCCCGCGGGTCTCGTGCCAGTGGCCGGGACGGTCATCGGACCGACCTGCGACCAATTGCCCAGTCTACCCGCAGGAATGCCCTTCCTGTCAATCGGTTGCACGAATGGGAGCGGCGCAGGCGCCTGACCCTGCGGTTTGACCCTCCGATCCCGGTTTCGCCATGGCCGGTCAACAAAGTTGCACCTCCAGGGCCCGAAGGCCCGGCCGCCACCCGCCCCGGCGGCTGCAAGGTCCGAACCGCCGGCCGCAATCAGGGTTTTGGACCCGGCCCCGGAAGTGCTATCCTTGGCTCAGCCTCGTGAGGGCCGCACGGGCGCGCTGTATTTTTCGGCCCGGTTGCAAGGACTTGGCACCATGGAACAACTCATCATTCAACTGGTATCGGGCGCGGTGGGCGGCAATGTCGTCGGCGGCGCGGCGCGGGGGCTCTCGCTCGGCGTGCTCGGCAATTCGATTGCCGGCATCATCGGCGGCGGCATCGGCGGCCAGCTTTTCGCCTGGATGGGCGGGGCCGGAATGGCCGACGCCGCCGCCGGCATGGATATCGGCGCGATTGTCACCCAGGTCGCCGCCGGCGGCGTGGGCGGCGGGGTGCTTCTGGCCCTTGTCGGCATCGTCAAGAAGCTGATGGGGCGCTGACCCCCGGGGCCGCTCCGGGGCCGCTCCGGGGCCGCTCCGGCCGCCCGTCTCCCTGTCCACGGCGCAAGGCCACGCTCTTGCCAGCGCGCGCGCCCCCGGCTACTCAGCGCGGGTCCCGTAGTTCGCGCCCCCGGAGGGCATGGCATGGCCGCACCGAAAGACGATCCCAAGACACTGGTCAGCACCGACTGGCTGGCCCGCAATCTCAAGGACCCGGATCTCCGCATCCTCGACGCCTCCTGGTATCTGCCCGAAACCGGCCGTGACGGACGCACCGAATACGCGGCGCGCCACATTCCCGGCGCCCGCTTCTTCGATATCGACGAGATCAGCGACCAGCGCTCGGCGCTGCCCCACATGGCCCCGACCTCCGAAAAGTTCATCAGCCGCATGCGCGCCATGGGCATCGGTGACGGGCATCAGGTGGTGGTCTATGACGGGGCGGGCCTGTTCTCGGCCGCCCGCGTCTGGTGGACCTTCCACCTGATGGGCAAGACCAATGTGGCGGTGCTGGATGGCGGCCTGCCCAAATGGCTGGCCGAGGGCCGCCCCGTCACCGACGCGCCCCCGGTGATCCGCGACCGGCACATGACCGTCAGCCCCCGCCGCGCCATGGTCATGGACGTGACCGAGGTCGCCCGCGCCGCCAAGCTCGGCGATCACGTGATCATCGACGCCCGCGCCCCCGAGCGGGTCCGCGGCGAGGCGGCCGAGCCGCGCCCCGGCCTGCGCTCGGGCCGCATCCCGGGCTCGCGCAACGTGCACTTCCGCACGCTGCTCAACCCGGACGGCACCTTCAAGGACCTGCCCGACCTGCGACGGGTCTTCACTGAAGCCGGCGTCGATCTCGACAAGCCCGCCATCACCACCTGCGGGTCGGGCGTGACCGCCGCAGTGGTGTCGCTGGCGCTGCAACGGATCGGCAAGACCGATCACGCGCTCTATGACGGCTCATGGTCCGAATGGGGCATGTATGCCGACCTTCCCCTGCAAACCGGCCCAATCCCAGACGGAGTCTCCTGATGTTCGAGCATCTCAAGCCGCAAGCCGCCGACAAGATCCTGATGCTGATGCAGACCTTCCGCGAGGATCCGCGCCCCGCCAAGATCGACCTCGGCGTCGGGGTCTACAAGGACCCGACCGGCCTGACCCCGGTGATGCGCGCGGTCAAGGCCGCCGAGAAGCAGATCTGGGAGACCCAGAACACCAAGACCTATACCGGCCTCGCCGGCGACCCCGCCTATGCCGACGCGATGATCGACCTCGTCCTCGGCGGCGCGGTGGCGCGCGAGCGGATCGCGGCGGTCGCGACCCCGGGCGGCACCGGCGCCATCCGTCAGGCGCTCGAACTGATCCGCCTGGCCGCGCCGCAAGCCACCGTCTGGCTTTCCAACCCCACCTGGCCCAATCACCCCTCGATCATCCGCTACCTCGGGATGCGCATGGCCGAGTACCGCTACTTCGACGAGGCAACCCGCGGGGTCGATTTCGCCGGCCTGATGTCTGACCTGGCCAATGTCGCGGCCGGCGATGTGGTGCTGCTGCATGGCTGCTGCCACAACCCGACCGGGGCCAACCTCACCGCCGACCAGTGGTCCGAGGTGATGGCGCTGCTGAAGGCCCGCGGCGCCGTGCCGCTGGTCGACATCGCCTACCAGGGTTTCGGCGACGGCCTCGCCGCCGATGCCGAAGCCACCCGCATGATCGCCGCTGCAGCGGGCGAATGCCTGATCGCCGCCTCCTGCTCCAAGAACTTCGGCATCTACCGCGAGCGCACGGGCCTGTTGATGGCCGTGACCCGCGACGGCTCCGAGACCGCGCTGGCCCAGGCCAATCTCGCCTTCCTCAACCGCCAGAACTATTCCTTCCCGCCCGATCACGGGGCGCGGATCGTCACCACCATCCTGACCGACCCCGCCCTGCGCGCCGACTGGGAAGCCGAGCTGGACGAGGTCCGCGCCACCATGCTCGGCCTGCGCCGGCACCTCGCCGACGAGCTGCGCCGCCTGACCAATTCCGACCGTTTCGATTTCATCGCCCATCACCGCGGCATGTTCAGCCGCATCGGCGCCAGCCCCGAACAGGTCGAGCAGATGCGGGCCGAGTTCGGCATCTACATGGTCAGCGACAGCCGCATGAACATCGCCGGCCTCAATGCCGACAGCGTCCCGATCCTGGCGCGCGCCATCACCTCCGTCGGCGTCTGACCCTTCTTTTGGCCCCAAATATCCCGGGGGTCCGGGGGCTGGCCCCCGGCTTGTCCCGCCATATCAGCAAACAAGCCGCCCGGACCATATGGCCCGGGCGGCTCGTCGGCTAACGGCACTCCGCCCGCAGCCTAGCTGTGATAGGCGCTCTCGCCATGTGCGGTCAGGTCGAGCCCCCGCCGCTCGTCCTCGGCGCTGACCCGCAGCCCCGTGACCGCCCTGACGATGGCAAACAGCACCACCGAGGCCAGCCCGCACCAGAGCACGGTGATGATCACCGCCTTGATCTGGATCCAGGTCTGCGCGGCCAACACATAATCCTCGCCGCCCATTCCGCCCAGGGCCGGCGCGGTGAAGATGCCGGTGCCGACCGCGCCGATGATGCCGCCGACGCCATGGATGCCGAACACGTCGAGGCTGTCGTCATAGCCGAACCGGTGCTTGACCACCGAGACGAAGAAGTAGCAGCCCGCCGAGGCCAGCGCCCCAAGCACGATCGCCCCCACCGGGCCGATCGATCCCGCGGCCGGGGTCACGGCGACCAGGCCGGCAACCATGCCCGAGGCCGCGCCCAGCATCGAGGCCTTGCCCCGGAGCAGCCCCTCGATCACCACCCAGGCCAGGATCGCCCCCGCGGTGGCGGTGAAGGTGTTGATCATCGCCAGCGATGCCCCGCCATTGGCCTCGAGGTTGGATCCGGCATTGAAGCCGAACCAGCCCACCCACAGGATCGCCGCGCCCACCAGCGTCAGGGTCATCGAATGCGGGGCCATCATGTCCTTGCCCAGACCGATGCGCGGCCCGACCATGATCGCCCCGACCAGCGCCGCGACCCCGGCGTTGATATGCACCACCGTGCCGCCGGCGAAGTCGAGCGCCCCCATGTTGAAGATCAGGCCGGAGCCGTCCCAGACCATATGGGCGATCGGGAAATAGACCACCGTCACCCAGAGCGCGACGAACAGCAAGAGCCCCGAGAACTTGATCCGCTCGGCAAAGGCGCCAACGATCAGCGCCGGAGTGATGGCGGCAAAGGTCATCTGGAAGGCGATGAACACGAATTCCGGGATGACCACGCCGTCGGTGAAGGTCGCCGACATGCTGTCCGGCGTCACGCCCGAAAGGAACAGCTTGCCCAGACCGCCCCAATAGGGCGAGGTGCCGCCGCCAAAGGCGAAGGAATAGCCGTAGACCACCCAGATCACCATCACCAGCGCGGTGATCACGGTGCACTGCATCAGCACCGAGAGCATGTTCTTGGAGCGCACGAGGCCGCCATAGAACAGCGCCAGACCCGGCAGGATCATGAACAGCACCAGCAGCGTCGAGACCAGCATCCAGGCCACGTCGCCCTTGTCCATCGTCGGCCCGGCCGCTTCGGCGCTGTCCTGCGCAAGCGCCAGGGTTGGTGCCGCCAGTGCCGCGGCGAAAGCAGAAATGTTGCGTAGTTTCATTTTGGTTTCCCTTGCGGTCGCGCCTACAGCGCGTCGTCGTTGGTTTCGCCGGTCCGCACCCGCAGGGCGCTTTCGACACTGAGGACAAAGATCTTGCCATCGCCGATCTTGTCGGTTCTGGCGGTCTTGGCGATTGTCGCCACCACCTGGTCGGCCAGACTGTCGGTGACGACGATCTCCAGCCGGACCTTCGGCACGAAGTTCACGGCATATTCGGCGCCACGATAGATCTCGGTGTGACCGGACTGGGAGCCGAAGCCCTTGATCTCGGACACCATCATGCCGCGCACCCCGATCGAGGTGAGCGCCTCGCGCACCTCGTCGAGCTTGAACGGCTTGATCGCTGCAATGATGAGTTTCACGGTCTTCCCCTTGCGTTGCGTGTCATCGGCCACCGGCATGGGCCGTTCACAGCGCCAGCAGGGGCGCGGCGGCGGCCATGCTCAAGGTTTTGGCGCAAGGTTTTCCGGAGAAATCCGGACAAATTGCACATTAATTGCACAATTGTTGAGGCATGCCCGATTTTTGGGCGACAAATTGTCAGGCAGGCACCGCCATCCGCACTCAACATTCCCCTGCGGACGGGCTAGATTCCGGCAAACGCATCACAAGAGCAGGCGCAAATGGCAGGTAAGGGAGGCAGGCGGCCCCCATTGGTGGCAGACCGGCGCTACACCGCTGCATCTGCCAGGCCGCGGGCAAAGCCCGCCGCG
Source organism: Pseudomonadota bacterium (assembly GCA_963205075.1). GTDB lineage: Bacteria > Pseudomonadota > Alphaproteobacteria > Rhodobacterales > Rhodobacteraceae > KLAP22. The sequence continues at coordinate 9,278 of CAUJIU010000026.1, forward strand.
CGCGGCCGGCGCCCGCGCGCCCGGCCGCCGCGCCGCCGGCGTGGGCCGGTCGGCCTGCTCTGGGCGTTCATCCGCTGGATATTCCGCCTTGTCTGGGGCTTTGGCCTGCGTGTCGGGCTGGTGATGACGCTGCTGGTTGCCGTCAGCGTGCTGTTTCTCGCCGCCGGGCTGCCGCCAGTCACCGATCTGGTCGATGGCCGGGCGCGCGGATCGGTGACGCTCATGGACCGCAACGGCGAGGTCTTTGCCTGGCGCGGCGAGACCTTCGGCGGCATG
>CAUJIU010000027.1 GCA_963205075.1 Pseudomonadota bacterium
ATGATGGCCAGCACCAGCAGGATCACCACGGGGGGAATCGAGGTGAAGGGGTTTTCCGAACTGTCCATTCTGTCTCCTGCCGCCGATGTTGACTGGCGGTGGCGGCATGGGTAAGCCAGCCCGAACCCGAAATCCAGCCCCGGACGCATCCATGACCAAGACCAGCTTCAAGCCGCGCGTTTTCTCGGGGATCAAACCCTCGGGCGGGCTGCAACTTGGCAACTATCTGGGCGCGATCAAGCGCTGGGTCGACATGCAGGGCCCGAACTTCGAGACCGTCTATTGCGTCGTCGATCTGCATGCCATCACCGTCTGGCAGGACCCGGCCGAGCTGGCCGCCGGCACGCGCGAGATTGCCGCGGGAATGCTGGCCTCGGGCATCGACCCGGAAAAGTCGATCCTGTTCAACCAGAGCCGGGTCAGCGCCCATGCCGAGCTGGGCTGGATCTTCAACTGCGTGGCGCGGGTCGGCTGGATGGACCGCATGACCCAGTGGAAGGACAAGGCCGGCAAGAACGCCGAAAAGCAGTCGCTGGGGCTATATGCCTATCCGTCGCTGATGGCGGCTGACATCCTGCTCTATCACGCCACCCATGTGCCGGTGGGCGAGGACCAGAAGCAGCATGTCGAACTGACGCGCGACATCGCCGCCAAGTTCAACCACGATTACAAGACCGAGTTCTTTCCGCTGACCACCCCGGTGATCGAAGGCCCCGCGATGCGGGTGATGAACCTGCGCGACGGCACCAAGAAGATGTCGAAATCGGGCGAGTCGGACATGGAGCGGATCAACATGACCGACGATGCCGACACCATTTCGAAGAAGCTCAAGAAGGCCAGGACCGATCCGGCGCCGCTGCCCGAAACGCTCGAAGGCCTGGCCGGGCGCCCCGAGGCGCGCAATCTGGTCGATATCTATGCCGCGCTCTCCGACCGCACCGCCGAACAGGTGATCGCCGAGTTTGCCGGGGCGGGCTGGGGCACCTTCAAGCCGGCGCTGGCCGATCTGGCGGTGGAAAAGCTGGCCCCCATCTCGGTCGAGATGAAGCGGCTGATGGCGGACCCGGCCGAGATCGACCGCATCCTGCGCAAGGGCGCGGAGCGGGCGCGGGCAATCGCCGAGCCGATCCTGGCGCGCACCTACGAGATCGTCGGCCTGCAGCGCGGCTGACCGCCCGGGGTTTTGTGCGCTGCCGCACCGTTGCCCTGTGCACGGGCCGCTGTTCTGCCCGTGAGCGCGGGGCTATGCTGGCGCCAGTTCAGCGGAGACCGCCATGCCCGACCTCGCCCCGCCCACGACCCGCATCGGCCATATCCACCTCAAGGTCTCGGACCTCGACCGCGCCATCGGTTTTTATTCCGGCGTGCTGGGCTTCGAGGTTACCCAGCGCTACGGGCGCGGGGCGGCGTTTCTGGCGGCGGGCGGCTATCACCACCATATCGGGCTGAACACCTGGGAAAGCCTCGGCGCCACGCCGCCACCGCCCGGCCATACCGGCCTGTACCACACCGCCTTTCTCTACCCCGACCGCGCCGCGCTGGCGCAGGCGCTGCGGCGGGTGCTGGATGCCGGCATCGCCATCGACGGGGCCGCCGATCATGGCGTCAGCGAGGCGATCTATCTGCGCGACCCCGACCAGAACGGGGTCGAGATCTACTGCGACCGCCCCGAGGCCGAATGGCCGCGCGGCCCGGACGGGCAACTGGCCATGGTGAACGCGCATTTCGATCTGGCCAGATTGCTGCGCGAAGCCTGAGGGCGCCTTGCGGGCTGGACCCTGACCGGCCCGTCGCATAGCGTTCGCCCCAGACAGGGAGACACGCATGGCGACCGGCACCGATATCCGCACCTATTTCAACGGCCAATGGCACGACAGCGACCTGATGGTCATGCGCGCCGCCGATCACGGCTCCTGGCTGGGCTCGACGGTTTTTGACGGGGCACGCTGGTTTGACGGCATGGCCCCCGACCTCGAGGCGCATTGCGCGCGGGTCAACAACTCTGCCCGCGCCCTGATGCTGAACCCCACGGTCCCGACCGCCGAGATGGTGGCCATCGTGCGCGAGGGGCTGGCCCGCTACCCCGCCGGCAGCGCCGTCTATATCCGGCCCATGTACTGGGGCATCAACGGCGACGAGTCGGCCATTCTGCCGGATGCCGCCGAGACCGGCTTTGCCATCTGCCTCGAAGCCATCCCGATGCCCGAGGCGACCGCCGCCAGCACCCTGACCACCACCCGTTTCCGCCGCCCGGTGCTGGAAAGCTCGGTGGTCAATGCCAAGGCCGGGTGCCTCTACCCCAACAATGCCCGCATGATCGCCGAGGCCCGCGCCAAGGGCTTTGGCAATGCGCTGGTCGCCGATGCGCTGGGCAATGTCGCCGAATCCGCCAGCGCCAACGTGTTCATGGTCCGCGACGGCGAGATCCTGACCCCGATAGCCAACGGCACCTTCCTGGCCGGCATCACGCGGGCGCGCCATATCGCCAACCTTGCCGCCGATGGCGTGCAGGTGACGCAGGCGGTGCTGACCTTCGACGATTTCCGCAGTGCCGACGAGGTGTTCCTGTCGGGCAATTTCGCCAAGGTCACGCCGGTCACGGCCTTTGACGACCGCAGTTACCAGATCGGCCCCGTCACCCGGCGGGTGCGCGAGTTGTATTGGGACTGGGCAGCGTCCGAGAAGGCCTGACATTTGGTCCTGTTGCGGGACGGGCCGGCTTGCGCCAATATCGCCGCGGATCAGGGAGAGCCAGATGCGCAAATTCCTCGTGGTGCTGGATGACAGCCGCGAATGCCTCAACGCGATGCGCTTTGCCGCCATGCGTGCCGCCCATACCGCTGGCGGCGTCACCATCCTGTCGATCATTCCGCCCGACGAGTTCAATCACTGGATCGGCGTGGGCGAGATCATGCGGCAGGAAGCGCGCGAGCGGATCGAGGCGCATTTCGAGGTCTTCGCCAAATGGATGCGCGACAAGCAGGGGGTGCAGCCCGAACTGGTGATCCGCGAAGGTGAGCCGGTGCCCGAAATCCTTGCCCATCTGCGCGAGAATCCCGATATCGGCGTGCTGGTGCTGGGCGCCGGCACCGACAGCCGCGGACCCGGGCCACTGGTCACCGCGCTGACGCGGCAGTCAGGCACCCTGCCCATTCCGATGACGCTGGTGCCGGGCGACATGTCCAAGGAACGGATCGAAGAGATCACCTGATTGGACCGCAGCCTCGCCCTTGCCATCGTGCCCGGCGCCGCGCTGGTGGCGCTGGTGCTGTGGCGGCTCGGCGGCACGATGGCGCCGATCCACGGCTACATGATCGGGCTGGCGGTCTACTGGCTGGCCGTGTTGCTGCCGCTCTGCCTCATCAAGCTGGGACCGGCCGGGATGATCGCCGCGCTGCGGCCGCGCTGGCCGGGATGGCCGGGCCTCGGACTGCTGGCCCTGCCGGTGGTCGCGCTGGCGGCGAAGGTCTTGCCAGACGGCAGCTTCGCGGCCCTGCCGGGGGCGTTGTTCCTCTGGGTCGTGGTCGGGGCGCTGGTGAACGGCACATTGGAGGAGGCGTTCTGGCGCGGCGCGCTGCTGGAGGCCGCGCCGTCGCGTCCGGCGCTCATCGCCTCGCTGGGCCTGTTCACCGCCTGGCATCTGGCGCTGCTGGCCGCCCGGCAGGTCGAGCTGACCGGAGGCGCGCCGGCCCTGCTGGGCGGCGCCGCCGCGCTTGGCGCGATCTGGCTCTACGGGCGCGCGGTTTCGGGCACGGCGGGCGCGGGGGCGCTCGGCCATGTCGGCGTCAACCTGTTTGCCTTCGCCGATCTGGCCGCGCTCAACCTGCCGGCCCCGATTTAGAACCGTTCCAAACCTTGACACTCCGCCGTTGCAGGCGCATATCCGATACCTGACAGAAAAGGTAGGCTTGCGATGTTCATCCAGACCGAATCCACCCCGAACCCCTCAACGCTCAAGTTCATGCCGGGACAAAGCGTGCTAGACGTCGGCACAGCCGACTTTCCCAATGCCGAGGCCAGCGCCAAGTCGCCGCTGGCAACGCGCATCTTCACCGTCGAAGGGGTGAGCGGCGTGTTCTTCGGTGCGGATTTCGTCACCGTGACCAAGGCCCCCGAGAACGAGTGGGATCACATCAAGCCCGCGATCCTGGGCGCGATCATGGAGCATTTCCAGTCCGGCCAGCCGGTGATGACCGGCGACGCGCCCGAGGCGCATGGCAACAACAATTCGGCCGAAGACGAAGGAATTGTCAGCCAGATCAAGGAATTGCTGGATACCCGCGTCCGCCCCGCAGTGGCTCAGGACGGCGGTGACATCACCTTCCACGGCTTTGACCGCGGCATCGTCTATCTGCACATGCAGGGCGCCTGCGCCGGTTGCCCGTCTTCGACGCTGACGCTCAAGATGGGCATCGAGAACCTGCTGCGCCACTATATCCCCGAAGTGATCGAAGTCCGGCCCGTCGCGGCCTGATCGCAGCTTGGGCAGGCTCAACACCGTTCTGGCATTCGATACATCGGGGCCGCATTGCGCGGCCGCGATCCTGGTGGGCGATGATCTGGTTGCCTGCCGGGTCGACCCGATGACCAAGGGCCAGGCGGAGCACCTGATGCCGATGCTGCAAGGCCTGCTGGCCGCGCAGGGACTGGGCTGGAGCGACCTGACGGCGCTGGCCGTCGGCACCGGCCCCGGCAATTTCACCGGTATCCGCATCGCGGTTTCGGCGGCACGCGGGCTGGCGCTCGGCCTGTCGATCCCGGCTGTCGGGGTCTCGGGGTTCGAGGCGCTGGCCCATGGCCTGCCGCGCCCCGTCGCCGCCAGGATCGCCGCGCCGCGCGGGCAGGCCTATATGCAGGTGCTGCGCGCGGCGGTCGATGATGCGCCCAGCCTGACGGAGGCAAGCATTGCCCCGCCGGCCGGAATTCCCCTCGCCCCCGAGGCCAGCCCCCAAACCCTGGTCGGGAACATCGCCCGTATCGGTCTGTCGCGGCTTGGCGGTCCGGTTCCCCGTCCGGCCCCGCTCTATGTGCGCGGCGCCGATGCCGCCCCGCCGCGCGATCCGGCGCCGGTCATCGTGCCGTGACGGGCCGTACCGATGCCGGCGCGCTGGCGGCGACCCATGCCGCCGCCTTCGGTGACGACCGCCCCTGGTCGCAAGCCGAGATCGCCGCGCTGCTGGACCAAGCCGGCACCGTGTTGACCGGCGACGCCGGTTGCTTCGTTCTGGGACGGGTGACGCTGGACGAGGCCGAGATCCTGACGCTGGCCACCCATCCCGACCTGCGGCGCCGCGGCCATGCCCGGTCGGCGCTGCGGCGTTTTGAAGCGGCGGCAACCCGCCTCGGCGCCCGGAAAATCTTCCTGGAGGTGGCGGAAGACAATGCCGCGGCCCTTGCACTCTATCTGGGCGCGGGCTACTCGGAGATCGGACGGCGGGCGGGCTATTATCGTCGCGCCGACAGGCCCGCGGTGGCGGCCCTGGTGCTGGAAAAGCCCCTTCCCCCCGCCTGAACCCCGCCAGACTGACCGCCCGCAGCACAAGCCGCCCGATATTTGACCAAATGGTCCAATATTTTCGTCCCGGTTCAAGGAATCGGTTGACCCGTCACGTTCTTCACGCACTAATCGCCTGCATGACACGCAGATGTCGCCTCTCTGGACGCCACTCTGGCAACCCAGGTTGTAACAGTTGGGAGATCAACATGACTTTCATGACGAAACTGCTCGGCGCTTCGGCTGCCCTGGCCCTGTCTGCCGGCGCGGCCCTTGCCGATCCGGCAATCATTTTCGACCTTGGTGGCAAGTTCGACAAATCGTTCAACGAAAGCGCCTTTGCCGGCGCGACCCGTTGGGCAACTGAAACCGGCGGCACCTTCGCCGAGGTCGAGCTGCAGTCTGACGCCCAGCGCGAGCAGGCCCTGCGCCGCTTTGCCGAGGCCGGCAACAACCCCATCGTGATGGCGGGCTTCGGCTTCGCGACCGCGCTTGACGAGGTTGCCGCCGACTATCCCGACACCAAGTTCGTGATCATCGACATGGTCGTTGACCAGCCGAACGTGCGTTCGGTGGTGTTCAGCGAGCATGAGGGCTCGTATCTGGTCGGCATGCTGGCCGCCATGGCTTCCAAGACCGGCACTGTCGGCTTCATCGGCGGCATGGACATCCCGCTGATCCGCAAGTTTGCCTGCGGCTATGCCCAGGGCGTGCTGGCGGCCAACCCCGACGCGACCATCATCGCCAACATGACCGGCACCACGCCGGCCGCGTGGAATGACCCGGTCAAGGGTTCGGAACTGACGCTGGCCCAGATCAGCCAGGGTGCGGACGTGGTCTATGCCGCCGCCGGCGGCACCGGCGTGGGCGTTCTGCAGACCGCAGCCGACAGCGGCATCCTGTCGATCGGCGTGGACAGCAACCAGAACTACCTGCATCCGGGCCAGGTGCTGACCTCGATGACCAAGCGGGTCGACAACGCGGTCTATGAAGCGTTCACCGCCGGCGTGGATCTCGAGACCGGCTTCAACGTCATGGGTCTGGCCAATGGCGGCGTCGGCTACGCGCTCGACGAGAACAACGCCGCGCTGGTGACCGCCGACATGCAGGCCGCCGTCGATGCGGCTTCGGCCCAGATCGCTTCGGGCGAACTGGTCGTGCATGACTACATGTCCGACGAGACCTGCCCCGGCCTGACCTTCTGAGGCCGGCAATCTCACAGAAGTTGGAGGGCCGCGCTGATCTTTCGGCGCGGCCTTCCGCATCGGCGCCGCCGTGACACGATTGACCGGGCCCGGCACTCTGAGCCCGTCACTCTGAACCCGTCACTGGCCGTCACGCCGAACCCCGACCGGAAACCGGAGGCGAGACTTGAGCACCCCAGCGATTGAACTCAAAGGCATATCCAAGGCTTTCGGGCCGGTTCAGGCCAACAAGGACATCTCGATCCGGGTGATGCCGGGCACCATCCACGGCATCATCGGCGAGAATGGCGCCGGCAAGTCGACGCTGATGTCGATCCTCTATGGCTTCTACAAGGCCGATGCCGGAGAGATCTGGATCAACGGCAAGAAGACCGAGATCCCCGACAGCCAGCACGCCATCCGCGCCGGCATCGGCATGGTGTTCCAGCATTTCAAGCTGGTCGAGAATTTCACCGTTCTGGAAAACGTGGTGCTGGGGGCCGAGGATGGCGCGCTGTTGCGCCCCACTCTGGCCCGCGCCCGGGCGCAGCTCAAGAAGCTGGCCGAGGAATATGAACTGAACGTCGATCCCGATGCGCTGATCGAGGATATCGGCGTCGGCATGCAGCAGCGGGTCGAGATCCTCAAGTCGCTCTACCGGCAGGCCGATATCCTGATCCTGGACGAGCCCACCGGCGTGCTGACCCCGGCCGAGGCCGACCACCTGTTCCGCATCCTCGAAAGCCTCAAGCGCGAGGGCAAGACCATCATCCTGATCACCCACAAGCTGCGCGAGATCATGGAGATCACCGACACCGTCAGCGTCATGCGCCGCGGCGAGATGACAGCCACGGTGCGCACCGCCGATACCTCGCCGCCCGAACTGGCCGAGCTGATGGTCGGGCGCAAGGTGCTGCTCCGGGTCGAAAAGGCGCCCGCACGGCCCGGCGACAAGGTGCTGGAGGTCAGGAACCTCAGCGTCACCGATGACAAGGGCGTCAAGCGCATCAAGGACATCAGCTTCGAAGTGCGCGCGGGCGAGATCCTTGGCATCGCCGGCGTGGCCGGCAACGGCCAGTCCGAACTGCTTGAAGCGCTCGGCGGCTATCAGTCCGCCACCGGCACCATCCTGGTCAACGGCCAGCCGATCGACCTGACCGGCTCGAAATCCGATGGCCGGACCCGGCGCGACCGGGGCATCGCCCATGTGCCCGAGGACCGTCAGCGCGAAGGCCTGATCATGGATTTCCAGGCCTGGGAAAACGTCGCCTTCGGCTACCACCACCGGCCCGAATACCAGAAGAACCGCTTCCTGATGGACCACGCGGCCATGAAGGCCGATTGCGAGCGCAAGATGGAGCGGTTCGACGTGCGCCCGCCCAACCCGATGCTGCTGGCCAAGAGCTTTTCGGGCGGCAACCAGCAGAAACTGGTGGTGGCCCGCGAGATCGAGCGCAACCCAGACCTGCTGCTGGTCGGCCAGCCGACCCGCGGGGTCGATATCGGCGCCATCGAATTCATCCATCAGCAACTGGTCGCCCTGCGCGATCAGGGCAAGGCGATCCTGCTGGTCAGCGTCGAACTGGACGAGATCCTGTCGCTCAGCGACCGGATCGCGGTGATGTTCGACGGCCAGATCATGGGCGAACGCATGCCCGCCGAAACCACGGCAAAAGAGCTTGGCCTGTTGATGGCCGGTATCAGAGGAGAGGCCGCGTAATGCAGAAGATGCCCGCCTGGGCCGATGTGGTCCTGATCCCGCTGATCTCGCTCCTGCTGGCAGCCATCCTGTCCGGCCTCGTGATCCTCGCCATTGGCGAAAACCCCTGGGAGGCGCTCAAGCTGATGATCTCGGGGTCGGTCGGCTCGTCCTATGCCTGGGGCTACACGCTCTATTATGCCACCAACTTCATCTTCACCGGGCTGGCCGTGGCCATCGCCTTTCACTCGCGCATGTTCAACATCGGCGGCGAGGGGCAGGCGATGCTGGGCGGGCTTGGCGTGGCCTATGTCTGCCTGTTCATCCCCTGGCCGCACTGGTCGCTGGCGCTGATTGGTGCCACGGCGGCTTCGGCGCTGTTTGGCGCGGCCTGGGCGGCGCTGCCGGCCTATCTGCAAGCCCGGCGCGGCAGCCACATCGTCATCACCACGATCATGTTCAACTTCATCGCCGCGGCCTTCCTCAATTACCTGCTGGTCAACGTGCTCAAGCCGATGGGGGCGATGGACCCGGCAACCGCCAAGTTCCCGGCCCCGACGCATCTGCCCTCGCTGCACGACATTCTGGGCGCCTTCGGCATCCCGTTTTCCAAGGCCGCACCCGCCAACGTGGCGCTGCTGGTGGCGATCCTGGCCTGCGTCGGCGTCTGGCTGCTGGTCTGGCGCACCCGGCTGGGCTACGAGATCCGGGCTTTCGGACATTCCGAGAGTGCCGCCAAATACGCCGGCATCAGCCCGACCCGGATCATCATGCTGTCGATGCTGATTTCCGGCGGTCTGGCCGGGATGATGGCGATCAACAACGTCATGGGCGAGGCCGAGCGGCTGGTGCTGAACTCGACCGAGGGCGCGGGCTTCATCGGCATCGCCGTGGCGCTGATGGGGCGCTCGCACCCGCTGGGGGTGTTCCTGGCGGCGATCCTGTTTGGCATCCTCTATCAGGGCGGGGCCGAACTTGCGCTCTGGACCAACATCCCGCGCGAGATGATCGTGGTCATTCAGGCGCTGGTGATCCTGTTTACCGGCGCGCTCGACAACATGGTGCGCATGCCGCTCGAAAAGCTGTTCCTGGCGCTGCGCCGCGGGCAGACCGCCACCACTGCGGGGGAATAACCGATGGACCTGATGACCTTCCTGCAGCTGGGCGACTCGACCTTCCGCCTGTCGACCCCGCTGTTGCTGGCCTGCCTTGCCGGGCTGTTCTCCGAGCGCGCGGGCATTTTCGACATCGGCCTCGAAGGCAAGATGCTGGCGGCGGCGTTCTTTTCCGGCGCCATCGCCTTTGTCTCGGGCTCGGTCTGGCTGGGCCTGCTGGCCGGGATTGGCGCTTCGCTGGCCCTGTCGCTCGTGCATGGGCTTGCCTCGATCACCTTCCGCGGCAACCAGCTGATCTCGGGCGTGGCCATCAACTTCCTTGCCGCCGGCCTGACCGTGGTGGTGGCGCAGGACTGGTTCGGCCAGGGCGGCCGCACGCCGCAGCTGGCCGGGGCCGCGCGGTTCCAGAACATCACCCTGCCCTTCACCGAGCAGATCGGCCATGTCCCGTTTCTCGGGCCGGTCTATGTCGAGCTGATCTCGGGCCATACCTTCATTGTCTATCTGGCCGCGCTCTGCGTTCCGGCCGCGTGGTGGCTGCTGTTCCGGACCCGCTTCGGCCTCCGGCTGCGCGCCGTGGGCGAGAACCCGGCCGCCGTCGATACCGCCGGTATCTCGGTGGTGCGCCTGCGCTTTGTCGCGGTCGGGATTTGTGGCGTTCTGTGCGGCATTGCCGGGGCCTATCTGGCGACCGCGCTGCAAGCGGGCTTCATCAAGGACATGACGGCGGGGCGCGGCTTCATCGCGCTGGCGGCGCTGATCTTCGCCAAGTGGCGGCCGTGGTATGCGCTCTACGCCTGCCTGCTGTTCGGGCTGTTGCAGGCGGTGGCGCTGCGGTTCCAGAATATCAACCTGGGTGGCTTCGTGTTGCCGGTGCAGTTCATGGACGCGCTGCCCTACATCCTGACCGTGGTCATCCTGGCCGGATTTGTCGGCAAGGCGATCCCGCCGCGCGCCGGTGGCGAGCCCTATGTCAAGGAGCGGTGACCTTGCCGATCTGATCCGCGACGAGGCCGGCCCCGCGCCGGTGCGGCTCGGCCTGATCCTCGGCTCGGGGCTGGGGCATCTGGCGGGCGCGGTCGAGGGGGTGTCGATCCCCTATCACCGGCTGCCGGGCTTTCCGCATGCGGGCGTGTCGGGACACAATCCGCAGCTGGTGATCGGCACGCTCGAGGGCCAGCGGGTCGCGGTCTTTGGCGGGCGGTCGCATTATTACGAGCAGGGCCGCGCCGATGCCATGCGGCTGCCGCTGGAAGTGCTGCGCGACCTGGGCGCCGACCGGGTGATCGCCACCAACGCGGCCGGGTCGATGCGGCCCGATATCGGGCCCGGCTCGATCATGCTGCTGAGTGACCACATCAACTTCTCGGGCCTCAACCCGCTGATCGGCGAGCCCACGGATGCGCGCTTTGTGCCGATGGGCGCGGCCTATGATCCGCAGATGCGACAAGACCTTGCCGCGGCAGCAGCGGCGGAAGGCATCGCGATGCCGCAGGGCGTCTATGCCTGGTATTCCGGCCCCTCCTTCGAGACCCCGGCCGAGATCCGGGCCATCCGCACGCTGGGCGCCGATGCCGTGGGCATGTCCACCGTGCCCGAGGTCATTCTGGCGCGGTTCCTGGGGCTGCGGGCGGCGGCGATCTCGACCATCACCAACATGGCGGCAGGCCTGAGCGACGAGGCGATCAGCCACGAGCACACCAAGGCCATGGCCCCGATCGGCGCGGCCAAGCTGGAACGGGTGCTGCGCGGTTATCTGCGCGCCGCATAGTCAACTGGCCACATCACTTTTTGTCCGGGCAGGGGTAGAATTTCCGCGTCATCGGTGATTCTAATGTTCAAAGCGTCACCGGACGAACCCATGCAGATTTATCTTCCCATCGCCGAAGTGTCGGTCAACGCCTTCCTGCTTCTGGGGCTGGGCGGTCTGGTGGGGGTGTTGTCGGGGATGTTCGGGGTCGGCGGCGGCTTTCTGATGACGCCGCTTCTGTTCTTCATCGGCATTCCGCCCACCGTCGCGGTGGCCACCGGCGCCAGCCAGATCGTCGCATCGTCCTTTTCGGGGGTGCTGGCGCATTTCAAGCGCCGGACCGTCGACGTGCGGATGGGTCTGGTGCTGCAGGCCGGCGGCTTGCTGGGCGCGGGGCTGGGCGTGGTGATCTTCAACTACCTGCGCTCGCTCGGGCAGGTCGACCTGTTCGTCCAGCTCAGCTACGTGGTGTTTCTGGGCATCATCGGCGCCCTGATGTTCCAGGAGAGCCTCAAGGCGATCCGGCGCGCCAAATCCGGCACGGCGCTGCCGTTGCGGCGCAAGCACAACTGGATCCACAGCCTGCCGCTCAAGATCAAGTTTCGGGTCTCGGGGCTCTATATCTCGGTGATCCCGCCGATGCTGGTCGGGTTCCTGGTGGGCATCCTCACCGCGATCATGGGGGTCGGCGGCGGCTTCATCATGGTGCCGGCGATGATCTACCTGCTGGGCATGCCCACCAAGGTGGTGGTGGGCACCTCGCTGTTCCAGATCATCCTGGTGACCGCCGCCACCTCGATGCTGCATGCGGTGACCAACCACACCGTCGATCTGGTGCTGGCGGTGTTTCTGCTGGTGGGCGGGGTGATCGGCGCCCAGATCGGCGCGCGGGTCGGAGTGCGGCTCAGGGCCGAACAACTGCGCATCCTGCTGGCGCTTCTGGTGCTGGCGGTCTGCGGCAAGCTGGCGCTCGACCTGCTGCTGATGCCGGGCGAGTTGTATACACTTGGCGAAGCGGGGCACGTATGATCCGGCTTCTTTCCCTGCTGCTCGCGCTGATGACCGGACCGGCCCTGGCCGAGGAAAGCATCGTGCTTGGCCTCAGCCAGGACGAGATCGCCATCACCGCCTCGTTCAACGGCTCCGAAATCCTGGTTTTCGGGGCGATCAAGCGCGACGCGCCGGTTGCCGCCGATGCCGGGCCGCTCGGGGTCATCATCACCGTTTCCGGACCGCTGCGGCCCGTTACCGTCCGCCGCAAGGAGCGGCGGTTCGGCATCTGGATCAATTCCGAAAGCGTCGATGTCGACCTGGCTCCGACCTTTTACGCCGTGGCGACCTCGGGCCCGTTCGAGAGCCTGCTGAGCAATGTCGAAGACCTGCGCCACACGGTCAGCATTCCCCGCGCCATCCGGTCTGTCGGCGCCGAGGTTGTCGGGACCGAGAATTTCACCGAAGCCCTGATCCGCATCCGCAGCGGCAAGGAACTCTATCAGGTCCTCGAAGGGGCGGTCGACCTCGATCAGGATACGCTGTTTCACACCGAGATCGACCTGCCCGCCAACCTCACCGAAGGCGACTATGCTGCCCGCATCCTGCTGACGCGCGGCGGCGCGGTGGTCGATGAATTCGTGACCGACATCCCGGTCAACAAGATCGGGCTAGAGCGCTGGCTCTATGAACTGGCGCATGATCGGGCGCCGCTCTATGGCCTGCTGGCGCTGTTCATCGCCATTTCGGCCGGCTGGGGGGCGTCGGCGGCCTTCGGGTTGCTGCTCAGGCGCTAGCCGCGGCCGATATAGGGCATCCGGGTGGCCATCAGCGTCTGGAACTGCACATTGGCGGCCAGTGGCAAGGATGCCATCGCCAGAACCGCGTCCGCCACCAGCCCGACATCGATGGTGTAGGGTTCAGGCAAGCCAGCCGCGCGGCTGCGGGCGATCATGGCCTCGACCATTTCGGTGCGCGCGTTGCCGATGTCGATCTGCCCGCAGGCAATGTCGAAGGGCCGCCCGTCCAGCGACAGGCTGCGGGTCAGGCCGGTGACGCCGTGCTTGGTGGCGGTATAGGTCACCGACCCTTCGCGCGGCACATGGGCCGAGATCGAGCCGTTGTTGATGATGCGCCCACCTTGCGGCGTCTGGCGCCGCATGGCCCCGAAGGCGGCGCGGGCGCACAGGAACATGCCGGTCAGGTTGACCCCCACCGCCTGCATCCAGTCCGCGACCGGTATCTCGTCTATCGGCGCGGGCGGAGTGAAGATGCCGGCATTGTTGAACAGCAGGTCCAGCCGAGGGTGGCGCGCGGCAAAACCGGCGAAGGCCGCCTCGACCTGAGCCGGATCGGTCACATCGGCGACCAGCGCCATGGCGCCCGGATGCTGTGCCGCCATCGCCTGCAACTTGCCTTCGCGCCGTGCCATCAGCCCGACCTGCCAGCCGGCGCCCAGCAGCCTTTCGGCCACCGCCCGCCCGATGCCGCCCGAGGCTCCGGTGACGATCGCGGTTTTCATGGCTCCTCCTCCTGCAACTGCATCGCCATCGGCCCCGCGCGCAGATCCTCGACCGTCAGGGGGGCGGAGGGGCGCGACAGGCGGTTGCGCACGACCCAGCGCAATTCGCGCTCGGCGCGCGTGATCGCAACATAGGCGAGGCGTTTCCACAAGGGTTGCCCCGCCTCGACCCGACCCATGCGGCTGGCGGCAAAGATGTCGGGCGCAAAGACCTGCACCGTGTCCCACTGGCTGCCTTGCGCCTTGTGGATGGTCACCGCCGCGCCATGCACGAAGGTCGCGCCCATGCGGGCGGCAAAGGGGATGAAGGGCTCGGCATCGCCCTCATGCTCGATCTTGATGATGCAGGCGGCGCCAACCTGCGGATCCTCGGCCCCGATCACGTGCAGGCGTGAAAAGCCCGGACGTTTTCCCGGCCCGAGATAGATCACCTGCGCGCCCTTGATCAGGCCACGTGCCTCGAGATCGAGCCGCTTCTTGCGGTGTTTCATCGGCAGCTCGATCCCGTCGCAGACCAGCGGCTCGCCTTCCAGCAGCTCATCCTCGGGCGCGTCGAAGGCCGCCCGAAAGGCGTGGATCAGCCGGATGCGGGTAACGTTGCGCCAGACCAGCACCGGCGAGCGGGCCATCAGATCGGCCTCGACCCGCTGGGCCACCACCACCCGCGCGTCGCGCGCGGCCGCGTCCGCGATCATCGCTTCGAAATCGTGGAACTCCAGCGCCGGGTCGCCCAGCGCGTGCGCGAGGTCAAGGATCGGGTTGTCGGCCTCCTGCCGGTGGATGCGGTGCAGGACCAGCTTGCGCGGCGCGGGCAGGGTGTCAAAGACCATGGAGCCATTGCCCTGAACCGGAGGCAACTGCGCCGGATCCCCGAACAGCAGCAGCGTCGGGAAAATCTCCTTGAGATCCTCGAATTGCCGCTCGTCCAGCATCGAGCTTTCATCGACAAAGCCGATGTCGAGCGGCTCCTCGCGCCGCTTCCAGCCGGTGATGAAATCCGACCCGCGCAGGCCCGCCGCAGCCAGTGCCGCCGGCACCGAACTGTTGACCTGATACGAGGCCCAGGCCCGGTCGAGCGCCAGGTCGGTCAGCCCCTCGATACTCGGGCGCTCGCCCTGGCCGGCCAGCCATTCGGCGACCTTTTCGTATTGGGGGTCATAGACCGGGGTGTAGATGATCCGGTGAATGGTGGTCGCCGGCACACCCTGGTTGCGCAGCACGCTGGCGGCCTTGTTGGTGGGGGCGAGGATGGCGAGGGTGCGGCGATCCTTGCGCTTGCGCCCCTCCCAGTCGCCCGAGACCAGATCGACGCCGGCATCGCGCAGCGCCCGGGTGAGCTCGGCCAAGAGCATGGTCTTGCCCGATCCGGCCTTGCCGATCACCGCCATGACCGAGCTTTTGCCGTCGGATGCGGGAAGCAGCTGCCCCTCGACCAGATCGACACCCGCGCCGCGCAGGGCTTCGGTGATGGTGTCCCAGGCTTCGGCCTGATCGGAGGAAAACGTAAGCTCGGTCCGGGTCATGGCCGCGACCCTAGCGAGGGGCGGCGGCGGGCGCCAGTGGTCAGCCGGCCCGGCGCAGCGGGAAGATTTCTGCCGTGGCGGGCGCGGCCGCGACGCGCGGAGCCTGCGCCACCGCGCAGCCGAACGAGCGGGCGAACCAATGCTCGGACAGGTCCGAGGACAGGCCCGCGCGCAACAGCACCCGCGCCCGGCTGGCCGGAGTGTAGGGCCAGAGCCCGACGCTGACGCGGCTGCCGAACTTCTGCCCCTCGCCCAGCACTTCCGGCGACGAGCCGATGCGGCGGTAGATGCGGGTCATCCGGTCATCGAACACGCCGATCAGGTGGCTCAGGCCAAAGGCGCGCATCAGCTCGCCGCCGCCCAGCATCAGCGTGGCCGCCACCCGGCCGTCGGCCTCGGGCGAAAGGCAAAAGCGGGTGCATTCCCAGATCAGCGGGCTCTGGATCGCGCCGCCGCCGATCAGGTCGGAGAAATGGTCGTTGACCATGGTGGGCCCGATCGTGGGCAGGAAGCGCATCGAGCCGCCATGGCCACCCCCGGGCGTTTGCCAGATGACATAGAGCGGGTTGAGCGCATCGTAGGTGTCGCGCTCCATGCCGTCTTCATCGACATCCACCGCCCAGCCAAGCCGGTCGCGGAACTGGATCGCGCGGTCGCGGAACATCGCGTCGCGCAGCGCCGGGTGGGCGTCCAACTGGTCGGCATAGAGATAGCGAAGCATCCGGTCCTCCTGCAAAACAGGGAAGACCATAGCGCACGATGGTTAACGGCTTCTGTGACGCCGGTGCGCAGGGGCAACGGGCGCGTTCAGACTGCGGCGCTGCGCCGTTCGCCGGCGGTGTTCTGGCGGCCGGGCCAGTCGCCCTGCGCCCCGCGCGCGGTGCCCCCGATGACGATCAGCCCCTCGACCATCGCCTTGGCGACCGCATGGGTGGTGTTGAGCGCCGAGAGCTTGAAGCGGGCACTTTCGATATAGGCGCGCAGGGTGTGTTCCGAGATCTCGAGCATGTCGGCCACCTGGCTGCGCGCATAGCCCATCGCCAGGAAGGTCAGCGCGTCCAGCTCGCGCGGCGAGAGCTGCTTGACCGGCTCGGGCAACCGCCCGCGTTCAAGCTCCAGCGCCTTCTGGTTGAAGTAATGCGCGATCAGGATCAGGTCGCGCTGGTTGTCCTGCGAGAAGGCCGACCATTCGGCATCGCTGGCATTGTCCGAGACCGTGAACAGCGCGAACTGACCGTTTGGCCCGCGGATCGGCACCGAAAAGCCCTGGTTGCCGACCCCATGCGCGATTGCGTCGGCCTGAAAGGCCCGTGCGGCCTTGCTGGACCAGTCGAGCCGCTTCCAGTCGACGGGATGAAAGCGCTGGAAGCAGCCCAGCACCACCGGGTCTATGCGCAGGTAGTCGCGGTCGACATAGCGCTGGACCCAATCGGTCGGATAGGTGCCGCAGCCATATTGTTCGCCATCGGCACTGACCCAGTGATAGACGATGTGATCGACACCGTAATGGTCGCGCAGCCGGACGATCAGGTCCTGGATCTGCTCAAGGCCGGCGGCCTGCTCCACTTCTCTCAAGAAATCGTCGAGTTTCAATTACTTCCCCCGATACCCGAGTTGCGGGTTCATCCAGCAGGGATGCAATTTCGACATTGGCCAGCAGGCCGGTGTCTTCCAGCTGGCGGGCCAATGCCGGCAATCCGTTGCGCTGCGCATAGGCCTGAAGATCAGCCAGAACGTCGATGATCCAGTGGTGTCCCATCTCTACCCTCAGAAGGAAAGGTTAATGAAATCTTAACAACCTATGGTAGCACCGCCTCGGTTAACAAATAAATTCGCTGCTTCGGACTCCCCAGAAATAGCGGGGGGTCGCGCGAATAGGGCATTGAAAAGAAAGAACGGCCGCCGCCGGGGTGCCGGCGACGGCCAAACATGCCGAAAAAGGCGCGCGACTCACGCCGGCTGGGCGTGGATCACATCTTCAAAGGTGCGCAGGCCGGTCTGCGGCGCCTGCACCAGCACCGCCATGTTGCCGGGCTTGTGTTCGTTGCGGCGCATCTTGCCATGCGCGGCGGGGATCTGCGCCCAGCCGAGCACCTCTGACATGCAGGGATCGAGCCGGCGTTCCAGCATCAGCTTGTTGGCGGCGGCCGCCTGCTTGAGATTGGCGAAATGGCTGCCCTGCACCCGCTTCTGGTGCATCCACAGATAGCGCACGTCAAAGGTGAGGTTGTAGCCGGTGGTTCCGGCGCAGATCACCACCATGCCGCCGCGCTTGACCACGAAGACCGAGACCGGAAAGGTCGCCTCGCCCGGATGCTCGAACACCATGTCGACGTTGTTGCCCTTGCCGGTGATGTCCCAGATCGCCTTGCCGAACTTGCGCGCCTCGGCAAACCAGGCCTTGTATTCGGGGGTATTGACGGTGGGCATCTGGCCCCAGCAATTGAATTCCTTGCGGTTGATGACCCCCTTGGCGCCCAGATCCATGACGAACTGGCGCTTGTCCTCGTCACTGATGACCCCGATGGCATTGGCGCCGGCGGCGTTGATCAGCTGGATCGCATAGGACCCCAGCCCGCCTGAGGCGCCCCAGACCAGCACGTTGTCGCCCGGCTTGAGGATATGCGGGCGGTGGCCGAACAGCATGCGGTAGGCGGTGGCAAGCGTCAGGGTGTAGCAGGCGCTTTCCTCCCATGTCAGGTGCCGGGGCCGGTGCATCAGCTGCTGGCTCTGCACGCAGGTGAACTGGGCGAAGGAGCCGTCCGGGGTCTCGTAGCCCCAGATGCGCTGGCTTTCGGAGAACATCGGGTCGCCGCCGTTGCATTCCTCGTCGTCGCCATCGTCCTGGTTGCAGTGGATGACCACCTCGTCACCGACTTTCCAGCGCTTGACCTTGTCGCCCACCGCCCAGACGATGCCCGAGGCGTCGGACCCGGCGATGTGGTAATCGGCCTTGTGGATGTCAAAGGGGCTGATCGGAATGCCCAGGCCCGCCCAGATGCCGTTGTAGTTGACGCCGGCGGCCATCACCATGACCAGCACCTCGTGGCTGTCGGGGCGCGGGCAATCGACCACCTCGACCTGGAAGGCGGTTTCGGGCTCGCCATGGCGCTCGCGACGGATGGTCCATGCATACATCTGCGCCGGCACATGCCCCAGCGGCGGGATCTGCCCGATCTCGTAGAGATCCTTCAATTCGACGGACGGGGGGGATTGGTCTGCGTGGTCAAGGGCCATCTCGGTCTCCATCGGCGGTCCATATTGCTATGCCGCGCCGCAGAATCGGCGCGTTCACCCGAGGATTAGCCACTTAAAGGTAATAATGCAATGCGGCGGAGACAAATTTTGTAATTTTATGTCCGCCGCATCGCAGAATATCCACCGTCTCAGCGGATGGTGTAGGTTCCGACCTGACAGACGTTGATGTTGTTCTCGATCAGGCTGGACCCGTCCTGGAACACGATCTTGAAGTCGAAGTTGCAGTAGCCCGAGCCGTCATCGAAATTGATGTTCACCGACCGGCCGGACGGCAGCACGGAGGTGCCGAGGATGTCTTCTTCCCAGGAAGACGTGCCGACATTGGAGCCGTAGAACCGGTAGATCGTGCGCCCGGTCTGGTTGACGATCAGAACGTTGCGGTTGGCCGCAACATAGCTGGTGCTGACCGGCGTCGTGGTCTCCACGCATCCCGAGAAGCTCAATCCAACAAGTGCCGCGCCAATAAGTGCCTTGATACCCAATACTCTATTCCCGTTTTCTGCGCGGGCGCCCGTCGCACCGCCTCCAAAACCCTAGGAAGCCCGCACCGAGAGCGCAACAATTTTCCGTGAGATTTCCACAGGTTCAGAACAGGTGCTCGATGGAGGCCGCGTAGAAGGCCAGGATATCGCGCGCCTCGGGGCCGATCTCGATCTGCGTATCGGGGCCGGAGACCAGCCGCCTCTCGCGCAGGTTGGCAAGCGCATCTGCGGTCAGGGTCGGGGCGTCGCGCCGGGGCAGTTTCACGCCGCGCGCGCCCAGGTCTTCCAGCTCGCTGCCGATCCGGTCGCGCAGGGCCTCGGCGCTGGTCAGCCCCCCCAGCAGCCCGCGCGCGACAAGCGGCACCGGCAGCACCGGCATCGCCTCGCCGATTCGCCGCATCAGTTCTGCCGCGACCGCCGCTGTCGGGTCGCCGCTGGTCGACAGCAGGAACCGCGAAAGCTCCAGCGGGCGCCCGAATCCGACCGAGGCGGTGCCGAATGGCCGCAGCCGCAGCGTGATGCGCTGCCACAGATGCCCGAGCGTCACCCGGATCACCTGCCCCATCGGCGCCCGGAAGCGCCGGACGCCGGACTTGTCGGCGGCGATCAGAAAGCGGTCTTCCAGCACCCGGTCATAGTTCAATGCCACCGGGACAAAGATCACCTCGCGGCCATTGGGCGACCAGTTGCTGACGATGTAACTGAGCAGGCCCAGTTTCGGCTCCGACAACCGCCCGTCGAGGCTGAGGCCACCTTCCGGGAACAACGCCTGCGTTACCCCGGCCTCGACCGCCGACTGGACGTAGCGCGCCAGCACCCGGCGATAGAGCGTGCCTTGCGAGCGGCGGCGGATGAAATAGGCCCCCATGGCCCGGATCATCGCCGAAAGCGGCCAGACCCGCGCCCATTCGCCCACCGCATAGGACAGCGCCGAGGCGCCCGAGGTCAGGTGCGTGACCAGGACATAGTCCATGTTGCTGCGGTGGTTCATCACGAACACCACCGCCGCATCCGGGTCCATGGTCGACAGCGCCTCGCGGTCGAAATCGCCCAGCCGGATGTTGTACATGGTGCGCGAGAGCCAGGCCGCCAGCCGGGTGCCAAACCCGAAATAGGCGGTGGCGGAGAATGAGGGGACGATCTCGCGCGCATAGTGGCGGGCCTTTTCGAAGGCCACGCTTTCGGGCACCCGCTCGGAGGCCGAATAGGCGGCAATCGCCTGGGCCACGTCGGGGTCATAGATCAGCCGCTCGATGGTGTCGTAGCGGCGCGCCAGCTTGAACGGCTCGATGGGGCGGGCGAGGCGCTTGTTGAGCCGGGCGATGGCGCGCTCTGCCAGCTTGCGGAAGAACCAGCGCACGGAAGGAAACAGGAAATGCGACGCGAAGGTCACCGCAGCGAACACGATGATCAGCGTCAGCAGCCAGACCGATATTTCGACTTTCGCAAACATCACGCGACGTTTGCAGGAAACGGTTGCCCCGTAAAGATGGCACCGGCACGCTGCGCCCGCACGAACATGCCGCAACGCAGCGAATTGACAGCGCCACAAAATTTCCGCTAGATCGACCCGCACGCAAGAATATTACCGATCCGAGTCAGGAGCCCCGATGACCGAGCCGCAGCCCAGACCCGCCAAGGACCGCCCGTGGCTGTTTCGCACCTATGCCGGCCATTCGACTGCGGCGGCGTCCAACGAACTCTTTCGCAACAACCTCGCGCGCGGGCAGACCGGCCTGTCGGTGGCCTTCGACCTGCCGACCCAGACCGGCTATGACAGCGACCATGTCCTTGCGCGCGGCGAGGTCGGCAAGGTCGGTGTGCCGGTCTGTCATCTGGGCGACATGCGGCGCCTGTTCGACCAGATCCCGCTCGACCAGATGAACACCTCGATGACGATCAACGCCACCGCGCCTTGGCTGCTGGCGCTCTATATCGCCGTGGCCGAGGAGCAGGGCGCCAATATCGCCGCGCTTCAGGGCACGGTGCAGAACGACATCATCAAGGAATATCTCAGCCGCGGCACCTATATCTTTCCGCCCGAACCGTCGCTGCGGCTGATTACCGATGTTGCGGCCTATACCCGGACCGAATTGCCGAAGTGGAATCCGATGAATGTCTGCTCCTATCATTTGCAGGAGGCCGGAGCCACGCCGGAAGAAGAACTGGCATTCGCGCTTGCGACCGCAATCGCGGTGCTTGACGATCTGCGCGGCAAGGTTCCGGCAGCCGATTTCCCCGAGATGGTCGGGCGCATATCGTTTTTCGTCAATTCCGGGATCCGGTTTGTCACCGAACTTTGCAAGATGCGGGCATTTGGCGAATTGTGGGACGAGATCTGCCGCGACCGTTATGGAGTTGAGGACGAACGCTTTCGCCGGTTTCGCTACGGGGTGCAGGTCAATTCGCTGGGGCTGACCGAACAGCAGCCGGAAAACAACGTCTATCGCATCCTGCTGGAAATGCTGGCGGTTACCCTGTCCAGATCCGCCCGCGCCCGCGCCGTGCAATTGCCCGCCTGGAACGAGGCGCTGGGTTTGCCGCGCCCCTGGGACCAGCAATGGTCGCTGCGGATGCAGCAGATCCTCGCCTATGAAACCGACCTGATGGAGTTTGATGATCTGTTTGACGGCAATCCGGCCATCGAGCGCAAGGTGGATGAACTCAAGCAGCGCGCACGGGCAGAGCTTGACCAGATCGAAAAGCAGGGCGGCGCCATCCGGGCAATCGGCTACATGAAATCGCGGCTGGTCGAGTCCAATGCCGCCCGCATCGCCGCAATCGAGTCCGGCGCCACCACCATCGTCGGCGTCAATCGCTGGCAGGAGGGCGAAGCGTCCCCGCTGACCGCTGGCGGCGGCACCATCATGCAGGCCGATCCGGATGCGGAGCACGACCAGGTCAGGCGGCTTGCGAAATGGCGCGATGTCCGCGATTCCAAGGCCGTAGCGCTGGCGTTAGCCGATTTGCGTGCTGCGGCAGCTTCGGACGAAAACATCATGCCCGCCTCGATCGCCTGCGCCCGCTCCGGTGTCACCACCGGCGAATGGGCGGCCGAGATCCGTGCGGTCTTTGGCGAGTTCCGCGCGCCCACCGGCGTATCGCGCAACCCCTCCAACCGCACCGAGGGGCTCGATGACCTGCGGGCGCGCGTTCATGCCGTCAGCGGCAAACTCGGGCGGCCGCTGTCGCTGCTGGTGGGCAAGCCCGGCCTTGACGGGCATTCCAATGGCGCCGAACAGATCGCCACCCGCGCGCGCGATTGCGGGATGGAAATACATTATGACGGCATCAGGCAAACTCCTGCCGAGATTGTTGCCGCAGCGAAATCAAATGGGGTGCATCTGATCGGGCTGTCGATTCTCTCGGGCTCGCATATCCCGCTATTGGCAGAAGTCATCAGCGGCCTGCGCGATAATGGGCTGGATCATATTCCCGTGATCGCGGGCGGGATCATACCCGCCGCCGATGCCGCCGAATTGGCGGCAATGGGCGTTGTCCGGATATATACTCCCAAGGATTTCGAGCTGAATGCCATTATGGCGGATCTGGTCGAGATTGCGGAAGGCACCCTGCTCGCGGAAGCGGCAAACTAACTTATGGGCAATTGAATCGGTAATACAAAGCTGAAATAACCCGCATATCCACTGGTGGATATTGCCGTGCTGCGGCCAAGGGGACCAAATGAAATTCAATCTGAACTCGATGACCAAGAAACAGCTGGAGAAACTCCGCACGGATGTCGACAAGGCGCTTGAACGCCTGAAGTCAAATGACCTCAACGCGGCGCGTCAGGCTGCCGAAAAGGCCGCCAGCGCCTTCGGCTTCTCGCTGTCGGATCTGGCCGGCGCGCCCGCCAAGCCGGCGCGCGGGCGCAAGCCGGCCGCCGCTGCGGGCAGCAAGGTGGCGCCCAAGTATCGCAACCCCGAAAATGCGGACGAGACCTGGACCGGCCGTGGCCGGCCGCCGCGCTGGGTGCTGGATGCCGAGGCGGCGGGCAAGTCGCGCGCAGAACTGCTGATCTGACCCCTGCAAGTCACTCGCGCCCCCTTGGTTTCGGGGGCGCGGGGCGCTAGCCTGCCTTGATTTGCAAGGGAGGATCGGATGACCGTTCATATCGGCGCCAAGGCTGGCGAGATTGCTGAGACCGTTTTGATGCCGGGCGACCCGCTCAGGGCCGAATGGGCAGCGCAGACATTTCTGACCGATGCGGTCCGCGTCCACAAGGTGCGCGGCATGTATGGCTTCACCGGAACCTGGAAGGGCCACCGCGTCTCGATCCAGGGGTCTGGCATGGGCATGCCCTCGCTGTCGATCTATGCCAATGAGCTGATCCGGGATTTCGGGGTTCAGACGCTGATCCGCATCGGCTCGTGCGGCGGAATGCAGCCGCAGGTCAAGGTGCGCGACGTGATCCTTGCCATGACCGCCTCGACCCTGTCGACGCCCTCACGCGGCATCTTCAAGGACCTCAACTTCGCGCCCTGCGCCGATTACGGCCTCCTCAGTGCCGCCCATGCCGCCGCGGTGGCGCGCAAGGTGCCGGTGCATGTCGGCGGCATCTATTCCTCTGACGTGTTCTATGACGAGCGCCCCGACCTGAACGAACAGATGACCCGCCACGGCATCCTCGGGGTCGAGATGGAGGCGGCCGAGCTTTACAACCTCGCCGCGCGTCATGGCCGGCGCGCGCTGGCGGTGCTGACCGTCAGCGACCACCTGCAGACCGGCGAGGCGCTGCCCGCCGAGGACCGCGAGCGCAGCTTTGGCGACATGGTCCATATCGCGCTTGAGGCCGCTTTCGCCTGACCCGGTTCAGCGCCCGTGGCTGCGGTCATAGGCGCTGATTTCGGGCGAGGCCCAGCCCGCAAGCGCCGCTTGCGGCGGCGTCAGCACCTCCATCCGCAAGGGATGGCAAGCGGCCGTGTCGGATGAATGCTCGGCCGAGCAATCTCCGCCCGGGCAGGCGCTGAGAACGGCCAGAAGCCCGATCTCGGCGAACAGCGTCAGATGGTCGCCGGGCCTGACCGGGCTGGCCTTCATGAAATACTGCCCCGTATCGCGGGTGAAGCCGGTGCACATGAAGACGTTGAGCACGTCATGCACCAATGGCTCTGCCTCGGCGAGCGTCAGCCCGGTGGCGTCCGACAGGGCGCGGATCAGGTTGGAATGGCAGCAATGGTGATAGTCCTGCCCCGACAAGAGCCGCCCGGTATAGGGATCGCAGCGGGTGCCGATCACGTCATGCACCGAGCCGCCAAAGCTGTCGATGCCATACCAACCCAGCGTATCGCGCACGATGGTGGCCATCGGCCTGAGATAGGGCAGGGTCGACCAGAGCCGGTCGGCGACCGTGACATGGGTGCCGTGCAAGGCGCGGGTCTTGCCGGAAAAGAACCGCTCTTGCAGATCATGGGCGTTGAACAGGTTCAGGTCCCCGACCTGCGGCCCCTCGATGCATGAGATACGCAGGAATGACCCGGCAGGCACGCGGACCGCCCCGGCCTCTCTGGGCGGCACGGTGAGCGTGGCCCCGGCACGCGCGGCATCCAGCGCGCAAAGGTAGAGCCCCATATCGGGCTCCGGCAGGGTCTCGGTCGGGTAGCAGATCACCGGCGCGACGGCGCGGCGGGCGTCGGCGTCAGGCGGGGCGAGCGGATTGGGTGGGGTCGGCTTCATGGCCGCAGGATCGGCGTCCGGCACTGGCGCGTCAATGGCTGCCTGTCTACTCCACCGGGCGCCCAAAGACGGTGATTGCCACCGCCAGTACCGCCAAAGCACCAAAACCCAGCGCCATGGCACGGCTGCGGCCCCATTGGGCCTGCGCGGCGATTGCACATTCTATCGCGTAATAGGCTGCAAATGCGCGCGAGGCGTAGGCGATGATGGTGAACACGTCGAACGTCCAGGTCAGGACCAACCCGGAAGTGACCAGCAGCGCATAGGCCAGCCGGGTGGTAATCCGGCCGCCTGTCACCTCGGCCACCAGACCTCCGGCCCCGGCCGTATCGGCGACCGCGGCACTGAACTGGGCGGCAAGTGCCGCTGCAACCAGCAGGTAAGGCAGGCTGCTTGCGACCTGGCCCATGAGGCCGATGATCGCGGTTTCCGAAAGGTTCAGCGGATCGGGGGCAAGCGAATAGACCAGAAGGCAGACATAGACGATGTAGATGGCGCTCGATGCCCATTGCGCCCAGCGCATCGAGCGGATGCGCAGCCCCGCCGGATAGTCCTGGCCCAGGTAGCGCGAGGTCTCGAACCCCTGCACCGTGACGATCAGACCGAATGCGAGCGTGACTGCCGGCCATCCCGACAGGTTTGCCGCCGAGATGACCACCGCATTGGCAGCGATCCGGCCACCGAGAAACAGGCACAGGCCCACCAGCAAACCAAGAATGATCGCCAGCTTCAGCGACACGGAGAATTTCTCCATCCGTTCCAGAGCCGCAAATCCCCGCGTCCAGCCGACGACCAGGATGGTCCCGAGCGCCAGACTGGTGACCATGCGCGCGAAAGCCGGCGTGTCAAACGGCGTGAGCCCGACCGCAAAGGCCCCGAACAGGTTGAGGTAGTAGGCAACCGAGATGACATAGGCAAACGCCAGCACCGCCGAGCCAAGGTCCTCCAGCCCGGCCTGAAACCAGGTCCGGGTCTGCCGGTGCTCAAGGGTTGCGATGTTGGAGCGGATGGCCGCCCCGAAAAGGTAGGCCACCAGACACAGGGCCGCCATGACCAGCGGCGCCGAGGCGCCGTAGCTGTCATTCAGGATCGGCCCCAGAACCAGAAATCCCGACCCGATGATCGAGGCAAGAGGCGTCGCCATCGCGCGCCAGCCGGCACGATTGCGCAGGCGCGGCCACATCAGGGCGGCCAGCCCCAGACTCGCCGCGACCAGAATGGCGATGTTGATCGCCATGGTCCGGGTCAGACCACCCGGTCGACCATCATCTTCTTGATATGGGCGATGGCCTTGGCGGGGTTCAGGCCCTTGGGGCAGGTCTTGGTGCAGTTCATGATGGTGTGGCAGCGGTAGAGCTTGAACGGATCCTCCAGCGCATCCAGACGCTCGCCGGTGGCCTCGTCGCGGCTGTCGATGATCCAGCGATAGGCGTGCAGCAAGGCCGCCGGGCCGAGGTAACGGTCGCCGTTCCACCAGTAGCTGGGGCAAGCGGTCGAGCACGAGGCGCACATCACGCATTCATAGAGACCGTCGAGCCTCTTGCGGTCCTCGATCGACTGGCGCCACTCCTTGGCCGGGCGGTTGGTCTTGGTTTCGAGCCAGGGCATGATCGAGGCGTGCTGGGCGTAGAAATGCGTCAGGTCGGGCACCAGGTCCTTGACCACCGGCAGGTGCGGCAGCGGGTAGATCTTTATGTCGCCCTTGATCTCGTCCATCCCGTAGATACAGGCCAGCGTGTTGATGCCGTCGATGTTCATCGCGCAGGAGCCGCAGATGCCCTCGCGGCAGGAGCGGCGGAAGGTCAGGGTCGGGTCGATCTCGGTCTTGATCTTGATCAGCGCGTCCAGAACCATCGGGCCGCAGCTGTCCATGTCGAGGAAATAGGTGTCCAGACGCGGATTGGCGTCATCATCGGGGGTCCAGCGATAGATCTGCACCTTGCGCAGGCTGGTGGCGCCTTGCGGCTTGGGCCAGGTCTTGCCCACCGTCATGCGGGAATTCTTCGGCAGGGTCAGCTGGACCATGGTCTTGCTCCTTCAGATCGGGCTATCGCGGGCGCCGTGGCGCCTGTGGTGAGTATGGGGCGGGCGGTCATTCCGGCTGCTCCCTTGGACGGGTGGCGACAAAGACCGCCTCGCCGCGCCAGAGACCGTAATCGATCACGTCCTGACCCTCGGCCACGACTTCGCGCAGCTGGAAGCCCGCCGCGCGGATCCGGTCGCGGATGTCGCGGCCATAGAAGCGGACATGATCGGCCTGGCCGAAATGCAGCTTGCGCGCCTCGCGGCTGTCGATGCCCTCGGGTTCGTAGGTTTTGGCCCAGCCCTCGATGACCGGCGTGGAAAGCAGGGCCTTGCCACCGGGCCTGAGCATCCGGAACAGCTCGGCCAGCGCCTTGGTATCATCGACATGTTCAAGCACGTGGTTGCAGACGATGCGGTCGTAGGAGCAGTCCGGCAGGCCGGTATCCTCGATATTGACCCGGTGGGTCAGGATGTCAGCCTCGCGCAGGTCGGCGGTCTCGTAACGGTCCACCCGCACCCGGATACGCCCGGAAAGCTGCTGTTCGGGCGCGAAATGCAGCACCGCATGGTCATCCTCGAAGAAATCCTCGCGCAGCACCATCAGCCAGATCAGCCGGTGCCGTTCGAGCGAGCCGCAGGATCCGCAGCGGGCGTCAAACCGGGGCGGCTGGCCGAAGGCCGGAAACAGGCCGTGATAGCCGCAGATCGGGCAGGTCCGGGGCGTGACACCGCCGGCAGCCTTGCGAAAACGCTGGACCGCCTTTTTGGCCCAGTCGTCGATCCGCTCCTGATACTCGGCGGTCTGATCGCGAAGTTCGCCCTGCCCCTGCATCTGTCGTTAGCGCAGCACCGGCGGCCGGATGGGCGCCGACCCGGTCAGGTCATAGACGCAGGAATTGTAGACATCCATCGGGTCGCGCCCGGCCAGATAGTCCGAAGACAGGCCCAGCTGGGCGCCGACCGACGAGCCATGCTCGCTGTTGACGCCAAAGCTGATCGAGCCGGTCGGACCCTGCGCCGCGCGGGCCTTTTCCTCGCATTGGCGCGCTGCGCGCTCGGGATCGACGGGTTGCGGGGTGCAGGCCGCCAGCGCGACCATCCCCAGTGCCAGAACTCTCATCATCAGTAGACCCTCGCTTTTGGTGCGATCTTCTGCAGGTTGATGCCACCTTCGGCCTCGGTAGTCAGCGGGTCGAGATGGACCGGACGATAATCGAGTTTGACGACGGCGCCGGTCACGCGCGACAGCGAGTGCTTGCGCCATTTCTTGTCGTCACGGTCGGGGTAATCCTCGTGGGCATGGGCACCCCGGCTTTCCTTGCGCGCCTCGGCGGCCACGATGGTGGCCAGCGCGTTGGGCATCAGGTTGGTCAGCTCCAGCGTTTCCATCAGGTCGCTGTTCCAGACCAGGCTGCGGTCGGTGACGCGCAGGTCATCCAGCTTGCCGGCCACGGCGCCCATCTTGGCCACGCCCTCGGCCAGCGTCTTGTCGGTGCGGAAGACCGCCGCGTCAGCCTGCATGGTCTTTTGCATCTCCAGCCGCAATTCGGCGGTCGGGACATTGCCCTTGGCATGGCGCAACCCGTCGAAACGGTCGAATACCGCATCGATCGCCGCCTTGGACGGCTCGGGCACCGCGGTTTCAGGGTCGATGATCTGGCCCGCGCGGATCGCCGCGGCGCGGCCAAAGACCACGAGGTCGATCAGCGAGTTGGAGCCCAGGCGGTTGGCCCCGTGCACCGAGGCGCAGCCGGCCTCGCCCACGGCCATCAGGCCCGGCGCCACCGCGTCAGGCTTGCCCCTGGTCGGATTGAGAACCTCGCCCCAGTAGTTGGTCGGGATGCCACCCATGTTGTAATGCACCGTCGGCAGGACCGGGATCGGCTCGCGCGTCACGTCGACACCGGCGAAGATGCGGGCGCTTTCCGAGATGCCGGGCAGGCGCTCGTGCAGGGTTTCGGGCGGCAGGTGGTTGTGGTGCATGTGGATATGGTCCTTGTCCTTGCCGTCGCCGCGCCCGGCCCGGATCTCCATGGTCATGCAGCGCGACACCACGTCGCGGCTGGCCAGGTCCTTGTAGGTGGGGGCGTAGCGCTCCATGAAGCGCTCGCCTTCCGAATTGGTCAGATAGCCGCCCTCGCCGCGCGCGCCTTCGGTGATCAGGCAACCGGCACCATAGATGCCGGTGGGGTGGAACTGGACAAACTCCATGTCCTGCAGCGGCAGCCCGGCGCGGGCCACCATGCCGCCGCCGTCGCCGGTGCAGGTATGGGCCGAGGTGGCCGAGAAAAAGGCGCGCCCATAGCCGCCGGTGGCCAGCACCACCATCTTGGCGCGGAACACGTGCATGGTGCCGTCATCGAGCTTCCAGGCCACCACGCCCTGGCACTGGCCGTCTTCGCTCATCAGCAGGTCGAGCGCGAAATACTCGATGTAGAACTCGGCCTTCTCCTTGAGGCTCTGGCCGTAGAGCGTGTGCAGGATCGCGTGGCCGGTGCGGTCGGCGGCGGCGCAGGTGCGCTGCACCGGCGGGCCTTCGCCAAACTCGGTGGTATGGCCGCCAAACGGGCGCTGGTAGATCTTGCCCTCCTCGGTGCGGCTGAAGGGCACGCCGTAATGCTCCAGCTCGTAGACCGCCTTGGGCGCCTCGCGGGCGAGGTATTCCATCGCGTCGGTATCGCCCAGCCAGTCCGAGCCCTTGACCGTGTCATACATGTGCCACTGCCAGTGGTCGGGGCCCATGTTGCTCAGGCTGGCGGCGATGCCGCCCTGTGCGGCCACGGTGTGCGAGCGGGTCGGGAACACCTTGGTGATGCAGGCGGTGCGCAGGCCCTGTTCGGCCATGCCGAGCGTGGCGCGCAACCCGGCGCCGCCGGCCCCCACCACCACCACGTCATAGTCATGGGTCTCGTAATCGTAAGCTGCCATAATTCAGGTCCTTAAAGCGCGATTTCGGCCAAAGCGAAAAGCCCCGCGGCGGAAACCGCCCAGGACAGCGAGATGACGAAGATCAGCGCCATCTTGCGCGCGGTACCGCGCCAGTAATCCTCGATCATCATCGCGGCGCCCCTGGCGAAATGCCGCATGCTCACCACCAGCACCAGCCCGGTCAGGATCGCCGTGAAGGGGCGCGCGAACATCGCCTGCGCGGCGGCGGCAT
This sequence comes from Pseudomonadota bacterium, assembly GCA_963205075.1. Taxonomy (GTDB): domain Bacteria; phylum Pseudomonadota; class Alphaproteobacteria; order Rhodobacterales; family Rhodobacteraceae; genus KLAP22. The sequence continues at coordinate 29,882 of CAUJIU010000027.1, forward strand.
CGCTGCCCAGCGCATGGCCGAAGATGTAGATGAAGGTCGGCACCAGAAAGGCCAGCCCGACACCCGAAAGCTGCATCGACCAGTGATGCTCGGTTCCGGTGCGGCTGGCGCCCTTGCCCTCGGCGCGCTTGCGGTCGGTCAGATAACGCATCCCTGCCCCCTCAGACGATGATGACGGTCAGAACGGTCAGCACGACCGATCCGGCGATGACGGCGAGGCCGAGCTTTTCGGCGGTGGGGATATCGAGCCCCTTGCCGGCGTCGTAGTAGAGATGCCGGAGCCCGGCGAGGTAGTGATACCACAGCCCCCAGGCCGACAGCACCATCACGATATCACCAAACCAGCTTGTGATCACAGAATTGGCCAGCGCGTAGGCGTCCGGCCCGCTTGCCAGCGCCAGCAGCCACCACACCACCAGCACCGCCGATACCGCCAGCGCATTGCCGGTAATGCGGGTGATGATCGAGGTCAGCATCGGGATCTGCCATCGGTAGATCTGGATATGGGGTGAAAGCGGACGAATGGTCCGGGTCTCGGTTGCCATGTGGGTTCCTCTCGTCAGTTCGGCTGGACGAACACGGCCGAAATCGCGCCGACTTTGCCCAATTTCGGGAAGGGAGTCACGTCCCCTTTCCGCCCAACCGGGGCGATTTGTTCGTGAAACCCCGGGAAAATCGCCAATGTGATCACGGATTTCCAAAGTGTGATCACGAAATTCAGGCGAAAGAATCCGCGTCGCGGCCCGGCCCCGGTAACCGCTTGAAAAGACGTCGTGGCGTCATGGCAGGCTGCTGTTTCCTCCGCCCCGCTGGTCATCCCGGTCTGGACCTGGCGGAAAATCGTGCTCAGATGGGGCCGGAATCGACCGGCGAGGTGGTGAATGTCGCAGGCGCGGATCAGCCTGGCCGAAGGCCGCCGGACCGGCCCGGCAGCATTGGTCATCCATTCGTGGTGGGGCCTGACCTCATCCTTTCTCGACATTGCCCGCGCCCTGAACGCGCAAGGGGTCAGCGTCATGCTGGCGGACCTGTTCGACGGCCGCACCGCGACAACCCCGCAACAGGCCAGGGCCTTGCGCGCGGCGCCGCGCAGGGAGCCGATCTATCGCGGCCTGCTCCGCGATCTCGAGACGCTCCAGCACAGCACCGGAGCCCGCGAAGTCGCGGTCATCGGGTTTTCGATGGGCGCGCATTGGGCGTCCTGGCTGGCGCAGCAGCGCGGCCTGCCGGTGACGGCGGCGGTCTTGTACTATGGGCTGCGCGCCGGGGACTTCACCGGCTCACGGGCCCGCTTCCTGTCGCATTTCGCGCAAGCCGATCCCTGGGTCAGCGCGGCCGCGCGCAAGCGGATGGCGCGTGCGCTGACGGCGGCGGGCCGGCCCTATGTCAGCTACGACTATCCCGGCACCGGGCACTGGTTTGCCGAATCCGCCCGGACCGATGCCTTTGATGCGCAAGCCGCGCGGATCGCCTTGTCCCGCACCGTGGCGTTTCTGGCTCAGAGCGGCATCGCCGCCCAGTAGTCCAGATCAAGCAGCACCTCGGGGAGATAGCGCCCGTCCGGTCCCTTCAGGGCCCCGGCGTCGCCCCTGGTCGCCACCAGCCGCAGACGGATGGCGCCGATGCCGGAGGCGCGGGTCTCGGCCAGATCCAGCACTTCCGACCAGGCCCGCACCGTATCGCCGGCATGGCAGGGATTGGCATGGGTGCCGCCGTTCAGCCCCAGCAGGACCTGCGCATTGGCCAGCCCGTTGAACGACAGCGCACGGGCCAGCGACATCACATGGCCGCCATAGACCAGCCGCCGCCCGTCGGGGCGGGCGGTGATGTCGAAATGCACCTTGGCGGTGTTCTGCCACAGGCGGGTGGCCATCATGTGCTCGGCCTCGTCAATGGTGACGCCGTCGACATGGTCGATGATCTCGCCAATGGTGTAATCGCGCAGGCGGTGCGGCTCGCCCGCCATTGCGGTGTCATAGCGGCTGAAATCCAGCCCCCCGGGCACCACCAGATCGCGCGCCGCGACCGATGCCGCCAGCTCCGGCACCTGCGCCGCCGGGGCCGCCCCCGAGCCGCGCTTGCGCACCATGACCCAGCGCACATAGCTCAGCACGGCCACCCCGCGCTGGTTGCGCCCGACCGTGCGCACCCAGACCACGCCCGAAGCGCCGTT
>CAUJIU010000028.1 GCA_963205075.1 Pseudomonadota bacterium
CAGCATATCCGCGCCGTGGCGGGCTGGCCGCTGGGCGACGGCAAGCGGCACTCAGATGTGACCATGGAAAACCTGATCGGCGACGATCTGGACAAGGTTGCAGGCTATGCCGCGACCGGCGCCGCGCTGCATCTCTATGGCAAGGCCGAGGCGCGGCCGGGGCGCAAGATGGGGCATGTGAACCGGATCACCGGCCCGGCCCGCTGACCGCCTCAGTCGGTCCCGAACAACAGCGTCCCGAGGCTCATGGAATGATCGAACCGCCCGTCACGCAGGAAAGCGGTGGTCTGGGCGATGACCAGCGGGTTGTTCATCATGAATGTATGGGTGACGGGCAGCGTGATATGGTCTCGCATCCCGGCGATGCGGGTCGAGGCGACCGAGACCTTGCCGTCATCGGGGCCGGAGATCAGGTCCGAATAGATCGGGTTCAGCGTCACGTCGCCGGCAATCACCCCAAGCTCGAAATCGACCGGCGGCAGCCGGTTGGGCAGGCTGAACGGCCCGGTGCCAAGCTGCAACCCCGCCGGTCCGCTCAACCATTCAAAGACCGCAACGTCCTTGAAGGTGTCCACCAGCTCTGACCCGTGGTTGGGCGGCGCCAGCATGACCACGCGGCCAAGATTGGCGGGATGCGTCTTTTCCAGCCAGAGCCGCACCATGATCCCGCCCATCGAATGGGTAACGAAGTTGATCCGCCGCGCGCCACATTGCGCGACCGCAGCGGGCAACGAGGCGGTCGTCAGCTCCTGGATCGGGGCGCTGGTCGAAGGGTAGCTGACATTGACGACGAAATAGCCTTCATGTTCCAGCCACTCGGCCATCGGCAACAGCGAAAGCTGGCTGCGTGACAGCCCGTGCAGCAGCACCACGCACTCCTCCGCCCGGGCAGTGGCCGGCAATGCAAGCAGTGTCAGGATCAGCAGAAGCCGTTTCATGTCTGCCACATAGGGCCGCTGGTGCCCTGCGGCCAGCCCAACCGACATTGACCTTGCGTCGCCGCCCGCGACTTGCAACTCTTGGCCCATGCGCCCGCCCCGCCTCGCCACACGCGCCATCATAGTGCACGATGACCGGCTGTTGCTGGTCAACGCGTGGAAGGGGCGCACGCATCTGTGGTGCGCGCCGGGCGGCGGGGTCGAGGCGCACCAGTCCCTGCATGACAACCTCAAGCGCGAGGTCCATGAAGAAACCGGCCTGATGGTCGCGGTGGGGGCGCCCTGCCTGGTCAACGAGTTTCACGATCCGGGTGGCGGTTTCCACCAGGTCGACATCTATTTCCGCTGCACGCTGATTTCAGGCGACCCGCATGGTGACTGGACCGACCCCGAGGGCATCGTCAGCCACCGCCGCTGGGTGTCGCGCAGCGAGTTGAGCCAGTACCGGGTCAAGCCTGACAGCCTCGCCGCCGTCGCCTGGGCCGACCCCGACGCGCCGGGTTATGACGCGCTGGAGCCGATCCTGCGCTAGGTGTCTGATCCCACGGTTTGCTGGTGCGATCCTTTCGCAGGAATGGAAGGAAGCACTATGGGACAAGTTCGCGCCAACCAATCCGGAAATGTCCAAATCCAACCCCCAAACGAAAGAAGGCCCGCAAACTGCGGGCCTTCCTGTCTTTTTCACGCCTTGGCGCGGATGATTACATCATGCCGCCCATGCCGCCCATGTCGGGCATGCCGCCACCGGCGCCGCCCTTGTTCTCGGACGGACGGTCGGCAATCATTGCCTCGGTGGTGATCAGCAGGCCCGCGATCGAGGCCGCATCTTCCAGAGCGGTGCGGACAACCTTGGCCGGATCGATGACGCCGAACTTGAACATGTCGCCATATTCTTCGGTCTGCGCGTTGAAGCCGAACTTGGGGTCATTCGATTCGCGGATCTTGCCCGCGACGACCGAACCGTCCACGCCCGCGTTCTGGGCGATCTGGCGCAGCGGCGCTTCGAGAGCCTTGCGCACGATGGCGATGCCGGCGTCCTGGTCGCTGTTGGCGCCCTTGAGGCCGATCAGCTTCTTGCCGGCCTGGATCAGAGCCACACCGCCGCCAACGACGATGCCTTCCTGAACCGCAGCGCGGGTAGCGTTCAGCGCGTCGTCCACACGGTCCTTGCGCTCTTTCACTTCGATCTCGGTCATGCCGCCGACCTTGATGACCGCAACGCCGCCGGCCAGCTTGGCCACCCGCTCTTGCAGCTTCTCACGGTCGTAGTCCGACGAGGTATCCTCGATCTGGCCACGGATCTGGGCCACGCGGGCTTCGATCTCGGCCTTGTCACCAGCACCGTCGATGATGGTGGTGTTGTCCTTGGTGATCGAAACGCGCTTGGCGCGGCCAAGCATGTCCATGCCGACATTTTCAAGCTTCATGCCGAGATCTTCGGAAATCACCTGACCGCCGGTCAGGATGGCGATGTCCTGCAGCATGGCCTTGCGGCGGTCGCCGAAGCCCGGCGCCTTGACGGCGGCGATCTTGAGGCCGCCGCGCAGCTTGTTGACCACCAGCGTGGCCAGGGCCTCGCCTTCGACGTCTTCCGAGATGATCAGCAGCGGCTTGCTGGACTGGATCACCTGCTCGAGCAGCGGAACCATCGGCTGCAGCGACGAGAGCTTCTTCTCGTGCAGCAGGATCAGCACGTCTTCCAGCTCGGCGGTCATCTTGTCGGCATTGGTCACGAAGTAGGGCGACAGATAGCCACGGTCGAACTGCATGCCCTCGACCACGTCGGTCTCGGTCTCGAGGCCCTTGTTCTCCTCGACGGTGATGACACCCTCGTTGCCGACCTTCTGCATCGCGTCAGCGATCTGGCGGCCGATTTCGGCTTCGCCGTTGGCCGAGATGGTGCCGACCTGGGCAACTTCGGCGCTGTCCGAAACCGGACGGGCGGCGGCCTTGATGGCCTCGACGACGGTCGAGGTCGCGATGTCGATGCCGCGCTTGAGGTCCATCGGGTTCATGCCCGCGGCGACCGACTTCATGCCCTCGATCACGATGGCCTGGGCCAGCACGGTCGCGGTGGTGGTGCCGTCACCGGCGGTGTCGTTGGTCCGGGAAGCGACTTCCTTGACCATCTGGGCGCCCATGTTCTCGAACTTGTCTTCCAGCTCGATTTCCTTGGCGACGGTAACGCCGTCCTTGGTGATGCGGGGCGCACCGAAAGATTTGTCGATGACCACGTTGCGGCCCTTGGGGCCGAGGGTCACCTTGACCGCATTGGCGAGCGTGTTGACGCCCTTGATCATGCGGTTGCGGGCATCGGTGTCGAATTTGACGTCCTTAGCAGCCATTTGTGCTTTCCTCGTCTGAATGAGTGTTGGGGAAGGGGATCAGTCTCAGGCGATGATGCCGAGAATGTCGCTTTCCTTCATGATCAGCAGGTCTTCACCGTCAACGGTGACTTCGGTGCCGGACCATTTGCCGAACAGAACCCGATCACCGGCCTTGACGGCCATGGCGATCAGTTCGCCCGAATCCTTGCGGGCGCCTTCACCGCAAGCGATGATCTCGCCTTCGGCAGGCTTTTCCTTGGCGCTGTCGGGAATGATCAGGCCGCCCTTGGTTTTCTCTTCGCCTACCACGCGACGGACCAGAACTCGGTCGTGAAGCGGTTTAAAAGCCATCTTGTAGCTCCTCAGCTTTCATTATCTCTTTGCCCCTCACTGGGGCCCCTCAGCGGGATTGTTGGCACTCAACCTCGTCGAGTGACAACGACAGTCAAGTAAGGCCGACACCGGGGTTAGTCAAGCGCTCGCGCGGCAAAAAAGTCACGACAGCGGGACGAATTCGCACCCCCGGTTCATGCCGCAGTTGCTCGAATCAGGGGCCCGCAGTAGCAGGCGGCACTCGCCCCTGATGGGCATCTCGATGGAGGCTGCAATGACCAAAGGATATCCCCTCGCCTGCTGATGCAGGATTGCAGCTCGCTTTGCGGCCCCGTGCGGCCGCTCCATCCGACCCAGATCAGGACACCATCATGTTCCCCCCAATCCATGTGCCCGATCCCCGGATCGGCCTCGATACGCATCCCTGGCGCCACGAGTTCCGCGCGCCAAGACGCCATCAGAAGCAGGCCTTGCGCCTTGGCCCAGAGCGTCACGCCGCGCCCGAACCGCTTCGGGAGGTGGTGCCGCACCAACCGGCCGCGCCCGGCATCCTGGTGCCTTTGGCCGCGCATCCGCGCTTTGCCGCCCCCTTGGCCGCGCCGTCGCTGCAATTCTCGCTGCGCGCCATGGCCGGAATGCTGTTGCTCAGGCTGGGACGCGCGCTGCTGCGCGGCACCCATGCGCATTAGTCGCCGGCTTCGGCAAGGTCCTCGCCCCAGTCGGCGATCTCACTCTGGCCGCGCGGCGTCAGGCCATAGACGCCGCGCGCCACCTTGATGAACCAGCCGTAGTGATTGTCGGCCATGATCCGCGTGGCCTGCGGCACTTCGGCCCAACCCGCCACCCTGGCGCCCCGGCTTGGTCCGTGGACGGCCAGAAACCGCGCGCAGGCGACCGCATCCTGGCGGTAGCCGGTAACCAGCCCGTGCCTCGTGGCGCCGCCGGCATTGGGGTCGCCCCTGAGCCGGTCAAACGCCCGCAAGAGCCGGGTCGCGGCCCTGGGCGACTTGCGCGCGGCATAGGGGCCGGGATCGGCCATCGCCTCGACATGGCCGTCGCGCAGCCGCACGAACAGCACGCCAAGGCCCAGCCTGCGGGCCAGCGCCACGTTCTGCGCCCCGCCCTTCCTGGGGCGCGGCACCGCCACATAGACCAGATCGCTCACCGCCAGCCGCGCCACCGCCTGATGAAACAGCGCCAGCGAGAAGCCGAGCTTCAGCTCGACGATCACCGGAGGCTCCTCGCCGCGCCGCGCCACCACATCGGCGGCGCCGACCTCGCCCTTGACCTCGTAGCCCTGCGCCGAAAGATAAGCCTTTACCGCCGGGTAGAGATCGGATTCCCGCGCGGGCTTCGTTGCCGTCATGTCACCCATTCCGTAGCCGGGACCATCTGCCGCGTGACACTGTCTGCCGCCACCCCTATAAGGCGCCCGATTCAATCCCAGTCTTCCAAGGTTTCATCCCCATGACCACCCTCGTTTTCGGCCACAAATCCCCTGACACCGACTCGACCGGGTCGCCGCTGATCTGGGCCTGGTATCTCGACCATATGGGGGTCAAGGCCGAGGCCCGGCTGCTGGGCACGCCCAACACCGAGGCCCTGTTCGTGGCCAGGCGCTGGGGCTTCGAGCTGCCGCCGGTCATTGCGGATGTCGAGGATGGCCAGAAGGTGGTGATCGTTGACACCAACAACCCCGCCGAGCTGCCCGCCAACATCAACAACGCCGATATCACCGCGATCATCGACCATCACAAGCTGGTCGGCGGGCTGGAGACCAAGGGCCCGATCGAGATCACCATCCGCCCGCTGGCCTGCACCGCGACGCTGATGTTCCAGATGATGGGCGGCCATGCCGGCCATGCGCCGGACCCGATCAAGGGCCTGATACTGTCCTGCATCCTGTCCGATACGCTGGAGTTCCGCTCGCCCACCACCACCGATGTCGACCGGCAGGTGGCCGAACGCCTCGCCGCCGATCTGGGCATCGACATCCCCGGCTATGCCGCCGAGATGTTCGCCGCCAAGTCCGATGTCTCGGCCTTTTCGGATGCCGAGCTGCTGCGGATGGACAGCAAGGAATACACCGTCGGCGGCAAGGAGTTCCGCGTCTCGGTGCTTGAAACCACCTCGCCCCGGATCGTGCTGGACCGCAAGGACAGCCTGATGGCCGCGATGGTTGATGTCGCCAAAGAAGACGGCGCCGATCAGGTGCTGCTGTTCGTGGTCGACATTCTCAAGGAAGAAGCAACGCTGCTGGTGCCCAACGACCTGGTCAGGACCGTTGCGGAAAAGAGCTTTGGCGCCAAGGTCACCGGCGATACGGTGGTGCTGCCGGGCATCATGAGCCGCAAGAAGCAGATCATTCCCAACCTCAAGGTCTGACCCCCGACCCGACCTGTCAAAGGGGCGCCGGTGGCGCCCCTTTTCGTTTGCCGCTCAGGCCCATTCGCCCTTGCGGAACACCGGCACCACGGTGCCATCGGCCCTGATCCCGTCGATATCGGTTTCGCCCGAACCGATCATCCAGTCCACATGGATCAGCGAGCTGTTGCCGCCCGAGGCGGCAATCGCGGCGTTGTCGGCGGCCACCTCGTCGGTAAAGCATTCCGAATAGCACTGGCCCAGCGCGATGTGGCAGGCGGCGTTTTCGTCAAACAAGGTGTTGAAGAACAACAGCCCGGAATGGGAAATCGGCGAGGAATGCGGCACCAATGCCACCTCGCCCAGCCGCCGCGCGCCCTCGTCGGTGTCGAGCAGCTTTTGCAGCACTTCCTCGCCCGAACTGGCGCGCGCCTCGACGATGCGCCCCGCCTCGAACCGCACCTCGATGTTCTCGATCAGCGTTCCCTGATGCACCAGCGGCTTGGAAGCGCGCGCCGTGCCGTCGACCCGTTGCGCATGCGGCGTGGTAAAGACTTCTTCGGTGGGGATATTGGCAAGGCAGGTGATGCCGGTCTTGGTCACGCCGGTGCCGCCCTTCCACGAATGGTTGTCGGCCAGCCCGACCTTGAGGTCGGTGCCCGGCGCGCGGAAATGCAAGGCGCTGAACCGCTGGTCGTCCAGCCATTTCATCCGCTTTTGCAGCCGCGCGTCATGGGCGCTCCATTCTGCCACCGGATCGTTGTTGTTGAGCCGCGAGGCCGCGAAGATCGCCTCGGCCAGCTTGCCGACGGCCTCGTCCTCGGGGATTCCGGCAAAGACCTGACGCGCCCAGGCGCGGCCGGGATAGGAGGCGACGCACCAGTTGGTCTCGAATCCGGTGATCTTTTCCATCGCCGGTCGGGACGCGATCGAGGTCGCCTTGTTGGCGCGGGCGACCTTCGCCGGGTCCTGCCCCTTGAGCAGCATCGGGTTGTCCGCCGAGATTGCCAGCCGCGCCGCGCCCTCGTCATAGGCCTCGGCCATGCCGCGGAACAACCAGCCTGCGGCGGCGTCAAAGGACGCGTCCTGTCCGTGCCGGTAGCGGGCAAGCGTGACCTCTTCGTCGCTCAGCAGCGGCGTCACCACCCCGGCGCCGGCCCGATAGGCGGCGGCGGCCACCCGGCGCACCAGCGGCAGCGCCTCGACCGGTGCGCTGATCAGCAGGTTTTGCCCCGGCTGCAGGTTGAGCCCGACCCGCACGATCACCTCGGCAAGCTGGTCGAGTTTGGTCAGGTCGAATGGCAGGTCGGCATCGGTCATGTCATGGGCTCCTTTTCAGCGGTCGCGCGATCCTAGCGATCATCGCGGCGGCGTCCAGACCTGCCCCGCCCCCCTCGCGCCTGACCCGTGGTCATGCTAGGGGCAGACAAAACAGCGCAAAGGAACCGCCCCCGTGACCCGCATCATCGCCAGTTTTGCCGAGATCAGCGCCAATTACGACGCGGCCTTCGTCGATCTTTGGGGCTGCATGCATAACGGCCTGCGCGCCTATCCCGCCGCCGTTGCCGCCATGCAGGCCTTTCGCGCGCAGGGCGGCACGGTGATCCTGGTCACCAACGCCCCGCGTCCGCGCGGCCCGGTCGAGGCGCAGATCGGGCGGCTGGGCATTCCCGCCGATGCCTGGGACGCCATTGCCACCTCGGGCGACAGCGCCCGCGCGGCCATGTATCGGGGCGCGGTGGGGCAAAAGGTCTGGTTCATCGGCGAGGACCATGACCAGAGCTTTTTCACCCCGCTCAAGCTGATCGACCAGCCGCTCGACATCACCCGCGTCGATCTGGACGAGGCCGAGGGCATCGTCTGCTGCGGCCCCTTTGACCCGCATGCCGATCCGGCCGTCTATCGCCCGCAATTCCTGCTGGCCAAGCACAAGGGCCTGAAACTTCTCTGCGCCAATCCCGATATCGTCGTCGACCGGGGCGAGTCGCGCGAATGGTGCGCCGGCGCGCTGGCGGCGCTCTATACCGAGATGGGCGGCGAGAGCCTCTATTTCGGCAAGCCGCATCCGCCGATCTATGACCTGGCCCGCCGCCGGCTGCAGGCGCTGGGCCGCGCGCCCTCTGATCCGCGGATCATCGCCATCGGCGATGGCATCCGCACCGACATTCTCGGCGCCCAGGGCGAGGATATCGACAGCCTGTTCATCACCGGCGGGCTGGCGGCGGACGAGACCCGCACCATCGACCAGCCCGAACAGGCCGCGCTTGACGCCTATCTGGCGCAAGAGATGGTGACACCGGATTTTGCCATCGGATTTCTGCGCTAGCACCCGAATTTCTGCGCTTGCAAAGTAATTAAATTTCGCGTAGTGACGGCTGCGAGTGGTTTTATTGCCGTGCGAGTCGCAAATGCTGGATAATCTGCCTCGGGGAACGATCTGCATCGAAGATATCGAGATCGGCATGATCCGGTATCTGACCAAGCAGATCACCGACCGGGATATCGAGCTGTTCGCCGAGGTCTCGACCGACCGCAATCCGGTGCATCTGGATGACAGCTACGCCCGCGACACCATCTTCGAAGGTCGGATCGCCCATGGCATGCTGACGGCCGGTCTGGTCTCGGCGGTGATCGGCGAGCAGTTGCCGGGGCATGGCACCGTCTACCTTGGCCAGTCGCTGCGCTTCATGGCCCCGGTGCGGCCCGGTGACGTGGTCCGCGCCGAGGTCGAGGTGACCGCCATCGACCACGCCCGCCGCCGGGTGACGATGGACACGCGCTGCCTTGTCGATGGCAGGAAGGTGCTGACCGGCGAGGCGATGGTGCTGGCCCCGAGCCGCAAGTTCGACTGATCTTGCACCCCGTTCCGGGGCAGTCTACCTAAGACCATGCGCATCATCCGCGACCCCCGTTTCGTTGCTCCCGAGGATCGGGGCGCCGCTGCCGCGATCGGCAATTTCGATGGCGTGCATCTGGGTCATCAGGCGGTCATCGACCTGACGCGCGCCACCGCCGCGCGGCTTTCGGTGCCGCTTGGGGTCATGACCTTCGAACCGCATCCGCGTCAGTTCTTCGCGCCCGACGCACCGCCCTTCCGGCTGATGAATGCGGTCACACGCGCGCATCGGCTGCAGAAGCTGGGCGTCGAAAAGCTGTATGAATTGCCATTCAACAACGCACTGGCCGCCCTGACCCCGCAAGACTTCGCCAGACTTGTGATTTCCGAACAACTGGCGCTGGCGCATGTGGTGGTCGGGGCCGACTTCCAGTTCGGCAAGGGCCGCGCCGGCTCGGCGGCAGATCTGGCAAAGTTCGGAGACGAGATGGGTTTTGGCGTCACCATCGCGCCCATGGTCGAGGTGGGCAATGGCGAGGTTTCGTCAACCGCGATCCGCCAGGCGCTGGGCGATGGACGCCCGCGCGACGCCGCCGCGATGCTCGGCCATTGGCACCGGGTCGACGGGCCGGTCATCAGGGGCGACCAGCGCGGGCGCGACCTTGGTTTTCCGACCGCCAACCTGTCGATCGACAACCTGCACCCGCCGCGCTTCGGGGTCTATGCCGTCAAGGTCGACGTGCTCGATGGCCCCTATGCCGGCAGCTATGACGGTGCGGCATCCGTGGGGGTGCGCCCCACCTTCGGCATCAACACCGCCAATTGCGAAACTTTCCTGTTTGATTTCAAGGGCGACCTCTATGGCGCCAACATCTCGGTGGCGCTGGTCGATTATCTGCGCCCCGAGGAAAAGTTCGACTCGCTCGATGCGCTGATCGTGCAGATGCGCGCCGATTGCGATCAGGCGCGGCAGGTTCTGGCCGATGTCTGACGCGACCCCGCCGCTGCGCGACCGCTTCTGGGAGCGGCTGCCGCTCGAGCAACTGACCCGGCCCGAATGGGAGGCGCTCTGCGACGGCTGCGGCAAATGCTGCCTCAACAAGCTGGAAGACGAGGAGACCGGGCAGGTCGAATTGACCTGCATCGCCTGCCGGTTGCTCGACGACGAAACCTGCCGGTGCAGCCAGTATCCGATCCGCCACCAGTTCGTGCCCGAATGTATCGTGCTGACCCCGAAAACCTTGCGCGACAACCTCTACTGGCTGCCGCAAACCTGCGCCTACCGGCTGTTGCACGAGCGCCGCAAACTCTACCCCTGGCATCCGCTGATCTCGGGCGATCCGGACAGCGTCCATGCCGCTGGCGTCAGCATGAGGGGCCGCACCCTGTCGGAATACGACGTGGCCGACGAAGACTGGGAAGATCACATCATCGAGGAGCCGACCTGATGTTTTTTGCCTCCGACAATGCCGGGCCGGTCCACCCCAAGGCCATCGAAGCCCTGTCAGCCGCCAATCAGGGCCACGCCCTGGCCTATGGCGCGGACCCGCTGACCGAAGCGGTGACCGCCCGCATCCGCGACCTGTTCGAGGCGCCGCGCGCCTCGGTGCATCTGGTGGCGACCGGCACCGCCGCCAACTCGCTGTTGCTGGCCACGCTTACCAGCCCCTGGCAGACGGTCTTTTGCACCAGGATGGCGCATATCAACGAAGACGAATGCAACGCGCCGGAATTCTTCTCCGGCGGGGCCAAGCTGACTCTGGTGGCCGATGACGACGCCCGGATGCGGCCCGAGGCGCTCAAGGCGGCCATCGAGGGCGAGGAAACCCGCGGCGTCCACGGCCCCCAGCGCGGCCCGGTCTCGATCACCCAGGTGACCGAGCGCGGCACGGTCTACGGGCTGGACCAGATCCGCGCCATCACCGATGTGGCGCGGCATTACCGGCTGAAGACCCATCTGGACGGCGCGCGCTTTGCCAATGCCATTGTTGCCCTGGGCTGCTCACCGGCAGAGATGACATGGAAGGCCGGCATCGATGCGGTCAGCTTTGGCGGCACCAAGAACGGCCTGATGGGGGTCGAGGCCTGCATCCTGTTCGAGCCCGACGCCGCCTGGGAGCTTGAATTGCGCCGCAAGCGCGCGGCGCACCTGTTTTCCAAGCACCGTTACCTGGCCGCGCAGATGCAGGCCTTTCTGACCGACAATCTCTGGCGCGACATGGCCACTACCGCCAATGCCCGCAGCGCGCGGCTGGCCCGCGGGCTGGCGGCCGCGCCGCAGGTGCGGATCGATTTCCCGGTCGAGGCCAACATCATCTTTGCCCATTGGCCGCGCGCCACCCACAAGCGCCTGCAGGACGCCGGGGCCGCCTACTATGTGATGGGCGTCCCGGACGATCAGGGTGATACGGACGAGCCGCTTCAGGCACGGCTGGTCTGCGACTGGTCGACGACCGAGGCCGAAGTGGACCGCTTCCTGACGATCCTGGCCGGCTAGGCGTTGCGTCCGAGCCAGTGGTCGAGATCGGCGAGCCGGTCCTGGCCCCAGAACCGCTCATCTTTATCGGTGATGTAGAACGGCGCGCCAAAGGCCCCGCGCGCCACCGCCTCTTCCAGATTGGCGGCATAGGTCTCGGCCCCGGCCATCATGCCGCGATCGGCCAGCGCCGGGTCAAACCCGGCGGCGCCCAGACAGGCGCGGATGACCTCGTCATCGGCGATGTTTCGTTCCTCGGCCCAGACGCAACGGGTGATCGAATGCACCAACTGCCCAAGATCGCCGCCCCCCTCGCGCTGCGCGGCGATGACCGCGTAGGCGGCAGGGGCGCCGTTGACCGGCCAGAAGGCCGGCTTGAGGTTGAGCGGCAGCCCGGTCTTTTCGGACAGGCGGCGCAGATCCTGGAGGCGATAGGCGAGCCGGTTGGGGTGCCGCTCGGGCAAGGGCGTGCCGCCGGTGCGCAGAAACAGCGCGCCCAGATCCAGCGGCTTGTAGGTGATCGTCGCGCCGTGGCGGGCCGCCAGATCCTCGAGCCGGGTGCCGGCGAGGTAGGTGAAGGGCGACATCGTTGCAAAGAAATAATCAATATGCGGCAATTCGATCTCCGATGTCGGACGTTTCTTTGCCTCACGGTAGCGGTGTGCTAGGCGGTGTCAACGTCACGAATCCCTTGCCGCGCCCTGGATCGGCGGGGATCAAAGCTGAGGGACCGCCACCCATGCCCACCCGCACCGAACCGAAACTGATCTCCGGTAACGCCAACCGGACGCTGGCAAAAGCCGTGGCGCGGCGGATGTCGCTGCATCGCGGACTCAGCCTCAAACTGGTCGAGGCGCGGGTGGAACGGTTCAACGATCAGGAGATATTCGTCGAGGTCTACGACAATGTCCGGGGCGAGGACATGTTCATCATCCAGCCGACCTCGAACCCGGCCAATGACAACCTGATGGAACTGCTGATCATCGCCGATGCGCTGCGCCGGTCGTCCGCCGCGCGCATCACCGCGGTGATCCCCTATTTCGGCTATGCGCGTCAGGACCGGCGCACCAAGGCGCGCACGCCCATCTCGGCCAAGCTGGTGGCGAACCTGATCGCCCAGTCCGGGATCGAGCGGGTGCTGACCATGGATCTGCATGCCGCGCAGATCCAGGGCTTTTTTGACATTCCGGTCGACAACCTCTATGCCGCGCCGGTCTTTGCCCTTGATATCAAACACCATTTCAAGGGCAAGATGGACAACCTCATGGTGGTCTCGCCCGATGTGGGCGGCGTGGGGCGGGCGCGCGAACTGGCCCAGCGCATCGGCGCGCCGCTCGCCATCGTCGACAAGCGGCGCGAGAAGGCCGGCGAGGTCGCCGAGATGACGGTGATCGGCGATGTCAGCGGCAAGGCCTGCATCATCGTCGATGACATCTGCGACACCGCCGGGACGCTCTGCAAGGCCGCCGAGGTGCTGATCCAGAACGGCGCGGTCGAGGTTCACAGCTACATCACCCATGGCGTGCTTTCCGGCCCGGCGGTCGAGCGGGTCACCAAATCGGTGATGAAATCGCTGGTGGTGACGGATTCGATCGAGGCCACGGCGGCGGTCAAGAACTGCAAGAACATCCGCATCGTGCCGACCGCGCCGATGTTTGCCCAGGCCATCCTGAACATCTGGAGCGGCAATTCGGTCTCATCGCTGTTCGACCCCGAGACCCTGATCCCGATCTACGAGGGCATGTATTCGGACCTCTGAGCGCTCAGACGTCCCACAGCTCGTCATCGGGCAATTCGCCGAATGCCAGCCAGCCGACCCGCACCCGCGCCACCTTGCTGTCGCCCCAGGTGCGGAACACCACCGCGAAACTGTCGGTGGTGACTGACTCGGCGGCCACATCGACCCGCATGTTGGCGGCGTTCGACATGTCCCACATCGACAGATCGACCTTGACCACCGGAACCGAGGCAAAGCTGGTCGAGAACTCGACCAATGCCCTTATCATCCGCGGGCCTTCGCCGGTCCACATCTCGCCGTCATGTTCAAAATCGGAAAACAGGACGATTTCGCCCTGATCGACTCCCATGACGCTGGATCGGAACCGTTTCATCTCACCGCACTGCGCAATTCGCCTACCCGCTATGCGGGAACTTTGCCAAAAATGCGATGCCAAAATGGCAAATGGGCCCCGTTTCGGGGCCCATTACCATCAATTCACGATCTTGAGGTCAGGCGCGCGCGGCGATGCCAAGCTGCACGCCAACCGCCACCAGGTCGGCCACGGCCTTGGCCGCGGCATCGACCGGACCGGTGCCGGTCTTGGCCGCAGCGCCCTGCGCATGGGTCAGCGCCGCCTTGGCGCTGGTCACCATGCCGTCAAGCACGTCCTGGGTCACTTCGGCGCGCGGCAGGGCCTGCTCGGCCAGAACCGAAATGCCCGCGGCCCCGATCTCGGCGAAACCGCCGAAGACCACGTAGTCATCGGCCGATCCGCCATGCACCACACGCAGCAGGCCGGGCCGCAGGGTGGTGATCGTCGGGGCGTGACCCGCCATCGCGGTCATGTCACCGTCGGCGCCGGGGATCTGGACTTCGGTCGCCTGAACGGAGGCAAGCCGCCGTTCGGGGGACACCAGGTCAAACTGCACGGTCTCAGCCATGTCGACTCCTCAGGCCGCAGCAGCGGCCATACGCTGTGCTTTGGCTTTCACTTCTTCGATGCCGCCGACCATGTAGAAGGCCGCTTCGGGCAGGTGGTCATACTCGCCGGCCACAACCGCCTTGAACGAGGCGATGGTGACATCGAGCGGAACCTGAACCCCGTCCGAGCCGGTGAACACCTTGGCCACGTCGAAGGGCTGCGACAGGAAGCGCTGGATCTTGCGGGCGCGCGCCACGGTCAGCTTGTCGTCCTCGCTCAGTTCGTCCATGCCGAGAATGGCGATGATGTCCTGCAGCGACTTGTAGCGCTGGAGGATCTGCTGGACGTCGGTGGCAACCTTGTAGTGCTCGGCGCCGACGACACCCGGATCAAGCAGGCGCGAGGTCGAGTCGAGCGGGTCCACGGCGGGGTAGATGCCGATCTCGGAGATGGCGCGCGACAGCACGGTCGTGGCGTCGAGGTGGGCAAACGAGGTGGCGGGCGCCGGGTCGGTCAGGTCGTCGGCGGGCACGTAGATGGCCTGCACCGAGGTGATCGAGCCGGCCTTGGTCGAGGTGATCCGCTCCTGCATGGCGCCCATGTCGGTCGCCAGCGTCGGCTGATAGCCCACCGCCGAAGGAATACGGCCCAAGAGCGCCGACACTTCCGAACCGGCCTGGGTAAAGCGGAAGATGTTGTCGACGAAGAACAGCACGTCGGTGCCCGACTGATCGCGGAACTGCTCGGCCATGGTCAGGCCGGACAGGGCGACGCGCATGCGCGCTCCCGGAGGCTCGTTCATCTGGCCATAGACCAGCGCCACTTTCGTCTTGGTCAGGTCGTCTGCGTTGATGACGCCGGACTCGATGAATTCGTGGTAGAGGTCGTTGCCCTCGCGGGTCCGCTCGCCCACACCGGCAAACACCGAGAAACCCGAGTGCACCTTGGCGATGTTGTTGATCAGTTCCTGGATCAGCACGGTCTTGCCCACGCCGGCGCCGCCGAACAGGCCGATCTTGCCGCCCTTGGCGTAGGGGGCCAGCAGGTCGATGACCTTGATCCCGGTCACAAGCACGTCCGACGAGGTCGCCTGATCGGCGAAGCTCGGCGCGTCGGCATGGATCGAGCGGCGCTCCTTGGTCTTGATCTCGCCCTTCTCGTCGATGGGCTCACCCACCACGTTGACGATCCGGCCCAGCGTCGCGTCGCCGACCGGCACGGTGATCGGGCCGTCGGTGTCGAGCACTTCCTGCCCGCGCACCAGACCTTCGGTGGCGTCCATCGCGATGGCGCGGACGGTGTTCTCGCCCAGGTGCTGGGCCACTTCGAGAACCAGTTTCTTGCCGTTGTTCAGGGTCGTGAGCGCGTTGAGGATCTTGGGCAGACGATCTTCGAACTGCACGTCCACGACGGCGCCAATGACCTGGGTCACCTTGCCTTTTGCATTTGCCATGTCGTTTCTCCGGTTCTCTTAGAGCGCCTCGGCGCCCGAAATGATTTCGATAAGCTCGTTGGTGATGACGGCCTGACGGGTCCGGTTGAACTGGATCGTCAGTCGGTCGATCATGTCGCCGGCGTTGCGCGTCGCGTTGTCCATCGCGCTCATCCGGGCACCCTGCTCGGAGGCGCCGTTTTCCAGCAGCGCCGCGAAGATCTGGGTGGCCACCGCGCGCGGCAGCAGATCGGCCAGGATTTCTTCCTCGCCGGGTTCGTAGTCGTAGATCGGCCCGGCGTCCTGATCGGCGTCGAAGGCCGCGGGAATGATCTGCTGGGCGGTCGGAACCTGGCTGATCACCGACTGGAAGCGGTTGAAGAAGATCGTCGCCACGTCGAACTCGCCGGCGTCAAACCGGCCCAGAATGTCGAGCGCGACCGATTGCGCGTCGGCATAGCCGATGCGCTTGATCGCCCCCATGTCGACATGGCCGACCAGATGGCTGTTCCAGTCGCGGCGCAGCTGCTCGCGGCCCTTCTTGCCGACCGTCAGGATCTTGACGGTCTTGCCTTCCTTGATCAGGCGGCCGGCCTCGGCGCGGGCCAGCTTGACGATGCTCGAGTTGAAGCCACCGCAAAGGCCGCGCTCGGCGGTCATGACGACCAGCAGATGCGTCGTGTCGCTGCCGGTGCCCTTGAGCAGCCGCGGCGCCGAATCCGATCCGCCGACCGAGGCGGCAAGCCCCGCCAGCACGGCGTTGAACCGCTCGGTATAGGGGCGCGACTGCTCGGCGGCATCCTGCGCCCGCCGCAACTTGGCGGCGGCCACCATCTGCATGGCCTTGGTGATCTTGCGGGTCGATTTGACCGACGCGATCCGGTTTTTCAGGTCCTTAAGACTGGGCACAGCCGTCGTCTCCTTTGTTCAAAGCGGATCAGGCGAAGTCCTTGGCGAATTCGTCCAGAGCAACCTTGATCTTGTCCTCGGCTTCCCCTTTGATCTTGGGGTCTTCCTTGGTCAGATAGTTTAGCAGAGCGGTGTGCTTGCTGCGCAGGTGCTTGAGCAGGCCCTGCTCGAAGCGGCCGACGGCGTTGACCGGGATCTTGTCCAGATAGCCCTTGGTGCCGGCGTAGATGACGCAGACGATCTCGGCGTTGTTGAGCGGCGAGTACTGGGGCTGCTTCATCAACTCGGTCAGGCGCGCGCCACGGTTCAGCAACTGCTGGGTCGCGGCGTCAAGGTCGGAGCCGAACTGGGCAAAGGCCGCCATCTCGCGGTACTGGGCCAGCTCCAGCTTGACCGGACCGGCGACCGACTTCATCGCGTTGGTCTGGGCCGACGAGCCGACGCGGCTGACCGACAGACCGGTGTTCACGGCCGGGCGGACGCCCTGGTAGAACAGCTCGGTCTCGAGGAAGATCTGGCCGTCGGTGATCGAGATCACGTTGGTCGGGATAAAGGCCGACACGTCGCCGCCCTGGGTCTCGATGATCGGCAGCGCGGTCAGCGAACCGGCGCCATGATCCTCGTTCAGCTTGGCCGAACGCTCCAGCAGGCGCGAGTGCAGGTAGAACACGTCGCCCGGATAGGCTTCACGTCCCGGCGGACGGCGCAGCAGGAGCGACATCTGGCGGTAGGCAACGGCCTGCTTGGACAGGTCATCATAGATGATCAGCGCATGGCGGCCATTGTCACGGAAATGCTCGGCCATGGCGGTTGCCGAATAGGGCGCCAGGAACTGCATCGGGGCCGGGTCGGACGCGGTGGCGGCAACGATGATCGAGTAATGGATCGCGCCGGTCTCTTCCAGCTTCTTGACCAGCTGGGCCACGGTCGACCGCTTCTGGCCGATGGCCACGTAGACGCAGTAGAGCTTCTTGCTCTCGTCGTCGCCGGCGGCGTCGTTATAGGCCTTCTGGTTGAGGATGGTGTCGAGCGCCACGGCGGTCTTGCCGGTCTGGCGGTCGCCGATGATCAGCTCGCGCTGGCCACGGCCGATCGGGATCATGGCGTCAACGGACTTGAGGCCGGTGGCCATCGGCTCGTGCACGGATTTGCGCGGGATGATGCCGGGGGCCTTCACGTCGGCGACCGAGCGGGTCTTGGTCTTGATCGGGCCCTTGCCGTCGATCGGGTTGCCCAGCGCGTCGACGACGCGGCCCAGCAGCTCGTCGCCGGTGGGCACGTCCACGATGGCGCGGGTGCGCTTGACGGTGTCGCCTTCCTTGATGTCCCGGTCAGAGCCGAAGATCACGCAGCCGACATTGTCGGATTCGAGGTTCAGCGCCATGCCGCGGATGCCGCCGGGGAACTCGACCATCTCGCCGGCCTGGATGTTGTCGAGGCCGTGAACGCGGGCAATACCGTCACCGACCGACAAAACCCGGCCAACCTCGGCCACTTCGGCATCCTGCCCGAAGTTCTTGATCTGCGCCTTCAGGATCGCAGAGATTTCAGCTGCTTGGATCGCCATTATCCGACCTCTTTCATGGTGTTCTGGAGGGCCTCGAGCTTGGAGCGGATCGAGGTATCGATCATCTTCGAGCCCACTTTTACGACAAGACCGCCGATGAGCGTGTCATCGACGGTCGCATTGATGATTACGGTCTTGCCAATGGTCGCCTTCAGCGACTTGGCGAGTTTTTCGGACTGGGCCTTGGTCAGCGCCTTGGCCGAATGCACATCGGCGGTCACTTCGCCCTTTTCCGCGGCGATGCGTGCGCGCAGCGCGGTCAGCAGTTGCGGCAGCACGAACAGGCGCCGCTTGGACGCCATCAGGGCCAGCCCGTTGGCAAAGGTTTCCGACAGGCCCAGCTTGGCGGCGACGGCGCCGACGGCCTTGGCCTGCTGCGCGCGGCTGTAGACCGGCGACCTGATCAGGTCTCCCAGGTCGGCGCTGGCGGCCAGCGCGTCGCCGAGCGCGCCGATGTCGGTTTCAAGTGCCTTGATTGCCTTGCCTTCCCTGGCAAGGTCAAAGATCGCGGTGGCATAGCGGTTGGCAATGCCGGCTGAGATCGATGCTGGTTCGGACACGTCCACCCTTCCGATGTCTTTGGCCCGGGCCCTGGCCCCGTTGCGGGTGATCAGGCGGGCGGCTTTCATGCCACCCGGTCAGGGACGGCTTCAAAATCAGGTGGGATGTAGCAGAGCATATCCCATGGGGCAACCGCCTAAGAACGAGAATCCGGCCCCTATTTTGCTAGGTTTCGGGGCCTTGTGGCCGGGTGCGACTCTTTGCGCCATCGCCGGGCGCGATTGCCACTCAGCGCTTGATGCGGTGGATTCGCCCCGGTGGCTCCGCAACCCGAACCCTTTGGGGGTCGCCGCCCAGCCTCGGCGCCGGCTGCGGCTCGGGCGCGGCCAGCCCTTCCAGCACCCGCAGGGGGCGGCGCACCCGTTCGGTCAGGCCGGTCCGGTTGGTGGCGTTGACCTGCTTGGTGGCCTCGACCAGCAGCACCCCGCCGGCCGCAAACACCGGCAGATGCCGCCCGCCGGACTCCAGCAGGCCAGCGATGCGCCGCCACAGCTTGCGGCTCGAGGGCGGCTGGTAGAGCGTGGACATCGCGGTTTCGGGCACGAAGCGGTGCTTGCGCAGCTGCGCCTCGAGCTGGCTCAGCGAATAGGGGCGGCCATAGCCGAAGGGCGTGCGGTCGTTGCGCGACCACAAACCCGCCCGGTTGGGCACGATGAACACCGCCCGCCCGCCCGGCCCCAGCACCCGCCAGGCCTCGTCCAGCACTTCGGAGGGGTTCTCGGACGATTCCAGCCCGTGCAGCAGCACCAGCTTGTCGACCTGACCGGCCTCGATGGGCCAGAGGGCTTCCTCGCACAGGACGCTGACATTGGGCCCGCCCGGCGGCCAGGGCATCACCCCCTGCGGCCCCGGCATCAGCGCGATCACCCGGCGCGCATCGGCCAGAAATGGCCGCAACAGCGGCGCGGCAAAGCCGAAACCCACGACCGTCTGGCCCTTGGCCTCGGGCCACAGCTCCACCAGCTGATCGCGGATGACCTTCTGCGCCGCCCGCCCGATCGGGCTGCGATAGTAGAAATTCCGCAGATCGAGGACATCAAGATGCATTGCGGAGCGCCGTCAGTTAGACAAGTCTGGTGAAAACCATAGCAGCCAAGAGTGAACTTGCCATGCCCAACGAACCGTCGCCCCTGCTTCTCGTGACCGTTCCATGCCGCACGGACAACTATGCGTTCCTGCTGCACAACAGCGAAACCGGCCAGACCGCGCTCTTTGACGCGCCCGATGCCGGGCCGGTCGCCGCCGAGCTGGACCGGCGCGGCTGGACCCTGACCGACATCGCGCTGACCCATCATCATGGCGACCATGTCGAGGGCGTGGCCAGCCTGCGCGCGGCCTCCGGGGCACAGGTGATCGGCGCCAAGGCCGACAGTCACCGCCTGCCGCCGCTGGATCTGGCGGTTTCGGATGGCGACAGCTTCACGCTCTGCGGCACGCAGGCGCGGGTGATCGCGGTGCCCGGCCATACCCTGGGCCATATTGCCTATCACGTTCCGGCGGCGCATGCCGCCTTTGCCGGCGACACGCTGATGGCCATGGGCTGCGGGCGGCTGTTCGAGGGCACGGCCGAGCAGATGTGGGACAGCCTGTGCAAGCTGCGCGCGCTGCCGCCCGAAACCCTGATCTGCTCCGGCCACGAATACACCCAGTCCAACGGCCGCTTCGCGCTCAGCGTCGAGCCCGGCAACGCCGACCTTGCCGCCCGCATCCAGCGGGTTGCCGACCAGCGCGAGCGCGGCGAGGCGACGATTCCCTCGCTGCTGGCCGACGAATTGCGCACCAACCCGTTCCTGCGGGCCGACGTTGCGTCATTTCAGGCCGCGGTCGGCCTCAGCGGCGAGCCTGCGGCGGCGGTGTTTGCGCATGTCAGAAAGCTCAAGGATCACTTCTGAGCGGGCGTTCAGCTGAGTCTTCACGGCATCGAACGCGAATTGTGAAAGAAATAAACGAAAATAGCCCTTGAAGGTTCGGCGATAAAACCGAACTTTAAAGGTATGAGGCCACGGTTCGGACGGGGCCATTCCCTCCCGAGCCTGATGAAAGGAGCACAAAACGTGCCGTCATTTTCAACGACGCTGGAACAGTCCATTCACGCAGCACTGGCTCTGGCCAATGCGCGCCGCCACGAGCTGGCAACGCTCGAACATCTGCTGCTCGCCCTGACCGACGAGCCGGACGCCGCCCGGGTCATGCGCGCCTGCTCGGTCAACCTGGCCGAGCTGCGCCAGTCGCTGGAGGAGTTCATCGCCGATGACCTCTCGACGCTGATCACCGATGTCGAGGGCTCCGAGGCCGTGCCGACAGCCGCTTTCCAGCGGGTGATCCAGCGCGCGGCGATCCATGTCCAGTCCTCTGGCCGCACCGAGGTCACCGGCGCCAACGTGCTGGTCGCCATCTTTGCCGAGCGCGAATCCAATGCCGCCTATTTCCTGCAGGAGCAGGACATGACCCGCTACGACGCGGTCAACTTCATCGCCCATGGGGTTGCCAAGGATCCGGCATTCGGCGAAAGCCGCCCGGTGACCGGCGCCTCCCAGAACGAGGATGAGGCCCAGCCGGTGACCGAAGGCGAGGCCAAGGAAAGCGCGCTGGCCAAGTATTGCATCGATCTGAACGCCAAGTCGCGCAAGGGCGAGGTCGATCCGCTGATCGGCCGCGAACAGGAGGTCGAGCGCTGCATCCAGGTGCTCTGCCGCCGGCGCAAGAACAACCCGCTGCTGGTGGGCGACCCCGGCGTGGGCAAGACCGCCATCGCCGAGGGCCTGGCCTGGAAGATCGTCAACGGCGAAGTGCCCGAGGTGCTTTCGGGGGCGACGATCTATTCGCTCGACATGGGCGCGCTTCTGGCCGGCACCCGCTACCGGGGCGATTTCGAGGAGCGGCTCAAGGCGGTGGTCAACGAGCTTGAGGACCATCCCGACGCGGTGCTGTTCATCGACGAGATCCACACCGTCATCGGCGCCGGGGCCACCTCCGGCGGGGCGATGGATGCCTCCAACCTGCTCAAGCCGGCCTTGCAGGGCGGCAAGCTGCGCTGCATGGGCTCGACCACCTACAAGGAGTTCCGCCAGCATTTCGAAAAGGACCGCGCGCTGGCGCGGCGCTTCCAGAAGATCGACGTCAACGAGCCTACGGTTGAAGATTCGGTCAAGATCCTCAAGGGTCTCAAGCCCTATTTCGAGGACCACCACAACATCAAGTATACCTCCGACGCGATCCGCGCCGCGGTCGAGCTTTCGGCCCGCTACATCAATGACCGCAAGCTGCCCGACAAGGCCATCGACGTGATCGACGAGGCCGGCGCGGCCCAGCATCTGGTGACCGAGAGCAAGCGGCGCAAGACCATCGGCATCAAGGAGATCGAGGCGGTGGTGGCCAAGATTGCCCGCATTCCGCCCAAGAACGTCTCCAAGGACGATGCCGAGGTGCTCAAGGATCTCGAGGTCAGCCTCAAGCGCGTGGTCTTTGGCCAGGACCAGGCCATCGTGGCGCTGTCATCGGCGATCAAGCTGGCCCGCGCCGGCTTGCGCGAGCCGGAAAAGCCCATCGGCAACTACCTGTTCGCCGGGCCCACCGGCGTCGGCAAGACCGAGGTGGCCAAGCAGCTTGCCGATACGCTCGGCGTCGAATTGCTGCGCTTCGACATGTCGGAATACATGGAAAAGCACGCCGTCAGCCGCCTGATCGGCGCCCCGCCCGGCTATGTCGGCTTTGACCAGGGCGGCATGCTGACCGATGGCGTCGACCAGCACCCGCATTGCGTGCTGCTGCTGGACGAGATGGAAAAGGCCCATCCCGATGTCTACAACATCCTGTTGCAGGTCATGGATCACGGCAAGCTGACCGACCATAACGGCCGGACGGTGGATTTCCGCAACGTGATCCTGATCATGACCTCGAATGCCGGCGCGGTAGAGCAGGCGAAAGAAGCCATCGGCTTTGGCCGCGACCGGCGCGAGGGCGAGGACACCGCCGCCATCGAGCGCACCTTCACGCCCGAGTTCCGCAACCGGCTGGACGCCGTGATCTCGTTTGCCCCGCTCGGCAGGGAGATCATCGTCAAGGTGGTCGAAAAGTTCGTGCTGCAACTCGAGGCGCAACTCCTGGACCGCAATGTCCATATCGAACTCAGCCCCGCCGCCGCGCTCTGGCTGGCGGACAAGGGCTATGACGACAAGATGGGCGCGCGCCCCCTGGCCCGCGTCATTCAGGAAAACATCAAGAAGCCGCTGGCCGAGGAATTGCTGTTCGGCAAGCTGACCAAGGGCGGGCTGGTCAAGGTCGGGCTCAAGGACGGCAAGATCGACCTGGTGGTCGAGGCCCCGGCCCAGCCCCGGCTGACCGGGACCGGCAACAAGCCGCCGCTCTTGACCGCGGACTAGGTCCGCGACCTGAACCAAACCCGGCGCCGGGCCGTCATGGTCCGGCGCCGGGCATTTCAGCGCTCGGTCAGCTTCAGTTCGATCCGGCGGTTCTGCGCCCGCGCCTCGGGCGTGTCGTCAGGGTTGATCGGCTGGAATTCACCAAAGCCGTTCGCCGCCAGCCGGTTGGGCGGAATCCCCTCCTGCTCGATCATGTAGAGCACCACCGACAGCGCCCGCGCCTGGCTCAGTTCCCAGTTGTTGCGGAACCGCGCGGAGGCCTGCACCGGCACGTTATCGGTGTGGCCATCCACCCGGATCACCCAGTCAATCGTGCTGGGAATGCGCTGCTCGATGGTCTTGAGAATGGAAGCGACCTTGGAGATCTCCTGCTTGCCGGTCTCCGACAAGTCAGCCTGACCGGACTCGAACAAGACCTCGGACGAGAACACGAAGCGGTCGCCAACGATCTGCACCCCTTCCTGCCCGGCAAGGATCTGGCGCAATTCGCCAAAGAATTCCGAGCGGTAACGTTCAAGGTTCTGGGTCTCCGCCTCCAGCCGCGCCCGCTCTGCCTCCAGCCGCACCCGCTCTGCCTCCTCCAGCTCGCGCCGGCGCCGCTCCTCGGCGGCGACGCGGGCCAGCGCGGTGTTGAGCTGCGAGCCCAGCGCCTCGATCTGCACCTGCGAGTCGCGGTCGCTGTCATTGGCGATGTCGAGCAGGCCCTGCAGGCTGGCGATCTGGTTGCGCAGTTCGGTCACCTGTTCGTTCAGCAGCGCCACCTGCCGCTGGCTCTCGGCCGAAAGCGCCTCGGCCTCGGACAGAGACTGGTTGGCGGTGGCCAGCAGCGCGGCCTGCCGTTCGGCCTCGGTCATCTGGGCGCTGGCATCGGCGTTGGCGGCGGTCATGGCGGCCAATGCCTCGGCCAGCCGCGCCTCCAGATCGGCGCGCTCCTGCTGGGTCTCGCTGCGGTCCTGTGCCAAGGACTGCACCTCCGCCTCCAGCGACTGGCGCGCCAGCAGCGCTTCGGCCAGCCGTTCCTCCAGCGATTTCAGCTCGGTCGTGGCCTGTTCGCCGGCCTGCGCCGAGGCCGCGAGCTCGGTTTCCAGCGCCTCCTTGGCCAGCAGCGCCGCGGCCAGCCGCGCTTCGAGATCTTCGCGCGTGGTCTGCCCGTCGGCCAGTGCCGCCGCCAGCGCCGCCTGCGCCGCCTCCAGATTGCCCTCGGTCAGTTGCGCATCGGCAATTGCCGCTGCCAGCCGGGTCGAAAGATCGTCCTGCCGGGTGGCCGCCGCTTCCAGATCATCCCGCGCCGCCTCCAGCTCGGCCGCTGTGGTCTGCTGCAGGTCCAGCGCCGCCAGCAGCCGCGCGTCCAGATCATCGCCTTCGCGCAGCGACCGCGCGAGATCGTTCTCGGCGGCGCTCTGGGCCAGCAACGCCGCGGCGAGCCGCATGTCGAGATCGTCGCGCGCCGCCCGCGCAGCGGCCAGCAGCGTCAGGGTTTCCTCGGCCCGGCGGCGCTGTTCCTCCAGCGCCAGCGTCATCGCCGTCAGCTCGGCATCCGAATTGGCCAGCCGGTCGCGCAGGGCCTGCGCGGCGGCGGCGTCAACCAGCCGGTCCGCCTCCAGCTGGCTGATCCGTTCCTGGTTCTCGGATCCCTGCGCCTGCAGATCGGCCACCAGCGATTCCAGCGCCGCCCGCCGCGCGGCGGCCAACCGCGCTGCTTCGGCGCCCTGATCGATCTCGCTGCGCGCCTGCGCAAGCGCGAGGTTGAGCGCCTCCTGCTCCGAGATCAGCCGCGTCTGTTCGGTCTCCAGCCCGGTGACCTGATCGCGCAGCTCGGCCCGTTGCGCCAGCAGCCCCGCGACCTGCGCCTCGAAGCCGGTGATGCGGTTCTGCGCCTCGGCCAGCGCGGTCACCTGGTTGTCACGCTCCACGGTCAGGCGGGCGATCAGCGCCGCCTGGCGCTCGGCCTCGGTCCGGGCATCGTTGAGGGTGGATGTCAGCGTGCCGACCTGACCGGCCAGCGCCGTCGAGCGGTCACGCTCCAGCCCCAGCGCCGCGGCCAGCGCCACCACCTCCTCGGTCAGCTGGGTCAGCTTGCTTTCCTGCCCGGTGATGGTTTCGCGCAGCGCAAACTGGATGACCGTGAAGATGGTCAGCACGAACATCAGAACCAGCAGCAGGCCGGTCATCGCATCGACAAATCCGGGCCAGATCGAAGCCTGAAAGCGGTTGGCGGATCGGCGGCTCAGGGCCATGATCAGCCCTTCTTGTCCGGTTCCGGGCGGCCTCGGCCTTGCCGCACCGCGCGGGTGAGCGACAGCAGTTCTGCCTTCAACTCGCCCACCGCCTCATGCCGGCCGGCCGCCATTTCCTCAAGGATGCGCAGCAATTGCACGTCGATCGAGCGCAGGCGCATCCGGCTTTCGGCGTCGATCCCGTCCATCCCGGTCTCGTGGATCTTGGCCAGCAGCCGTTCCTGCCCGTCCGCGACCCGCATCAGCGCCTGCTGGGTTTCGCCGCCGCTGTCGAGCCGCTCGGCCAGCTGGCCCATCGCATCGGCCAGCGCGGCCAGCCGCTCATCGGTCTGGGCGCGGCCGATATCGGTCTGGGTGAACATCAGTTGCAGCGATTCCATCTGCTCGCTGAGATGCTCGACCACGCCGGACATCACGTTGCCCTCGCCCGATCCGGTCTCTTCGCCCGAGGCGAACCCGACGCGGGTGATGGTCGAAAGCCATTCCTCCAGCTCGCGATAGAAGCGGTTCTGGCCGTGGCCGGCAAACAGCTCCAGCAGCCCCACCACCAGCGATCCCGCCAGGCCGAAGAGCGACGAGGAAAAGGCGGTGCCCATGCCGCCCAGCTGGCTTTCCAGCCCGGCTTGCAGGCGCAGGAAAATCTCCGTGGCGGTGTCGCCCTCTTGCGGGGTCAGGCCGCGAATGGTCTGGACCAGCGCCGGAACCGTGGTGGCCAGCCCG
Organism: Pseudomonadota bacterium; assembly: GCA_963205075.1. Classification (GTDB taxonomy): domain Bacteria; phylum Pseudomonadota; class Alphaproteobacteria; order Rhodobacterales; family Rhodobacteraceae; genus KLAP22. The sequence continues at coordinate 25,725 of CAUJIU010000028.1, forward strand.
TAAAACGTGCCCAGAAGGCCAAGGAAGATCAGCAGGTTGCCCAGATAGCGGGTAATCTCCCGATCCTCGTCGATCCGGCTGGCGACCGAATCGAGGATCGAGCGGGTGGACGAGGCCGAAAGCTGCATCCGCGCACCGCGCGAGCGCAACAGCGTCGCCAGCGGCGCCAACAGCGAGGGCGCCTCCTGCAGGTTGCTGCGGTCCTGCGCAAAGGCCTTGATCCAGCCGACCGAGCGCATCAGCGCGATCACCTGCCCGTAGCAGGACAGGATGCCCAGCACGAAAACCACCAGGATCAGGCTGTTGAGATAGACGTTGGAATCGAAGATGCCCAGCAGCAGCGTCAGGCCGAAATAGGCGCCCACCGCAACGATGCCGCTGGCGACCAGCATCGAGGTGATCGGGCGCAACGGTTGCGAAAAATGCGGCTCGGCCTCGGTTTCCCTCAGGTCCATACCTTGCAGGTTCCCATCCACGTTTCTTGCCCAGACCATAAGGCGGCATTTCCCGAAACCCAATCAAAATATGGGGTGCGGGCCGTCATTGTTGTCCACAGATTGACCGGACACGCCGCGCCAGCCAGACCATGTCGGGATCATCGATGCCGATTTCCGCGAAATGGTCGGCGGTGTTGAACAGGTACTCGGTGTTGGGCCCGCGCTCCCCCCGGGCGCGGGCAATCATCGCCGCCTGGGTTTCCAGGGGCAGCTGGCAATACTGGCGGTGGCCCGCATCGACCACATAGGCCAGCGCCTCGACCTCGCGCCCGTCGGCCAGCCTCAGCGGCAGCCGCCGTTCGAGATAGGCCGACGAGATCAGCTCGCGTTCGCGCAGCATGGCCAGCACCGGGGCTTCTTCGGCAGCGCCCACCCGGAAGGCCACGCCGGTGCAAAGCGCGCCCGCGGCCGCGTCGAGCGCCAACACCAGACCCGGCTCGCTTTCGGTGCCGCGATGGTGGATCGACAGCATGCAAAAGCTGCGATGATAGCCCGCAAGCGTCGCCGTCACCCGCTCGGCGGGGGTAAAACCCGGATTCCACAACAGGGATCCATATCCGAAAACCCAAAGCGCCATGTGCTGCTGGTCCTTGTCCTGCGGGGCCTATAAACACCGAACACCGGGGTGGCGAAAGGGCAAGCAGTGCGTTGGCTGTTCGGAATAGTGCTGGGGCTTGCCGTGCTCTATGGCGGCTACTGGTTTGTCGGCGCCCGCATGGTCGAGGCCGGGGCGGAGCGGCTTCTGGCAGGGCTGGAGGCCGATGGGGTCGAGGTCCGCTACGCCGATCTGTCGCTGCACGGGTTTCCGTCGCGCTTTGATACCACGCTGAGCGATTTCAGCTTTGACGACCCCGCAACCGGCATCGGCTGGTCGGCCCCCTTCGTGCAGGTCTTCGCGCTCAGCTACCAGCCCAACCGGATCATCGCCGTCTGGCCGGACAGCCAGCAGATCCGCCTGCCCGGCCAGACAGTCACGCTTGCGGCCGACCGGCTGCGCGCCAGTGCCAGCGCCGCGCCGAACCGCTTCCTGCCCCTGCGCAACCTCACCGTTGAAAGCGGCGCCGCGCGTCTGGTTTCCGATCTGGGCTGGACCGTGTCCCTGACCGATGCGCTGGCCGCCTTGCGCAACAACCCGGCAGGCGGGCCGGCCTATGATCTCTGGCTCAAGCTCGACGGGGTCGCGCCGCCCGAGCCGGCCATGCGGGCGCTCGATCCGGCGGGCGCCCGCCCCTCGGCGCTGTCGCTCCTGCAGATCGACGCCGCCGTCGCGCTCGACCAGCCGATCGACCGCGCCATGGCCGGGCCGCCGCTGATCCAGCGTATCGACCTGCGCAGCGCCGAACTGCATTGGGGCGAGATGCTGCTGCAGGCCAGCGGCGAGTTGGCGCCCGATGGCTACGGTCTGGCCGAGGGCCGCATCCTGCTGCGTGTCACCGACTGGCGCGGCGCCATCGAGGCCGCGACCAATGCCGGGATGATCGCCCCCGAATTCGCCCCGACATGGCTCTCGATGGCCGAAAACCTGGCGCAGGGCAGCGAAACGGTCGAATTGCCGCTGGTATTCCGCAATGGCGGCATCAGCTTCGGGCTGTTCCAGCTGGGGCCCGCGCCACGGTTGCGCTGACGGTCAGCCCTTGCTGCCGCGTCCGAAGTTCGGCGCGGCGGTGTCCTGCCCGGCATCGATGATGCCCCGGCGAATGGCGCGGGTGCGGGTGAAGTAGTCGTGCAGATGGTCGCCGTCACCCAGCCGGATCGCGCGCTGCAGCGCGAACAATTCCTCGGTAAACCGCCCGAGTATCTCCAGCGTCGCGTCCTTGTTGTTGAGGAACACGTCACGCCACATGGTCGGATCGGAGGCGGCAATGCGGGTGAAATCGCGAAAGCCGGCGGCGGAATACTTGATGACCTCGCTGTCGGTCACCCGCCGCAGATCATCGGCCACGCCGACCATGGTATAGGCGATCAGGTGCGGGGTATGGCTGGTGACGGCCAGCACCAGATCGTGGTGATCGGCGTCCATCTCGTCGACATGCGCGCCCATCCCCTCCCACAGCGCCCGCAGCCGGTCGACCGCCGGGCGGTTCCGCACCCCGTCCGAGATCAGGATGCACCAGCGGTTGTCGAACAGCTCGGCAAAGCCCGACCGTGGCCCCGAATGCTCGGTTCCGGCCAGCGGATGGGCGGGAATGAAATCGACCGTGTCGGGCAGATGCGGCGCCACCGCCTCGATCACCGCCCGCTTGACCGAACCCACATCCGAAACCGTGGCCCCGGCCTTGAGCGCCGGGGCGATTTCGGCGGCGACCGCGCCCATCACCCCGACCGGCACGCAAAGCACCACCAGATCGGCCCCCTCGACCGCCGCGGCGGCGGATTCGCAGACCCGGTCCACCAGTCCGGTTTCGGTGGCAATCGCCCGGGTTTCGGCAGACCGGGCATAGCCGGTGATCTCGCCCGCAAGGCCCGCGCGGCGCATGGCCAGCGACATGGAGCCGGCGATCAGCCCCAGCCCGATCAGGGCCACCCGCTGGTAGATCACCGCCATCAGCGCAGGCCCTTGAACTGGCCCACGGCATGGGCCACGCGCCGGCATGCCGCCTCGTCGCCCACGGTGATGCGCAGGCAGTTGGGCAGCTTGTAGCCGGCGACCCGGCGCACGATGATGCCCTGCTCGCGCAGGTGATCGTCGCAGGCCGCCGCCTCGGCCTCGCTGGCAAAGCGTGCCAGCACGAAATTGGCGGTGGAGGTGTCCGACGGCACGCCCATCTCGGCCAGCGCACCGGCCAGCCATTTGCGCATCCGCGCATTGTCGGCCCGGCATTTCTCGGTGTGCGCGGTGTCGCGCACCGCAGCCTCGGCGGCGGCCAGCGCGGCGGTCGACAGGTTGAACGGCCCGCGGATGCGGTTGAGCACATCGATGATCGGGCGCGGGCCATAGCCCCAGCCCACCCGCAGCCCGCCCAGACCGTAGATCTTGGAAAAGGTCCGCGTCATCACCACGTTCTGCCGCGCCTCGATCAGCCGCAGCCCGGCATCGTAGCCCTCGACAAACTCCGCATAGGCGCCGTCCAGCACCAGAATGGCCTGCGGCGGCAGCCCGTCGGCAAGCCGCTCGATCTCGGGCTCGCCGATCATGGTGCCGGTGGGGTTGTTGGGATTGGCCAGGAACACCAGCCTGGTCTTCTTGGTGCAGGCGGCCAGGATGGCATCGACATCGGTCACCCGCTCGCGCTCGCGCACTTCGACCGGCGTGGCGCCGGCGGCAAGCGCCGAGATGCGATACATCAGGAAACCGTGCTCGGTATGGATCACCTCGTCGCCCCGCCCGGCATAGGCCTGGCAGAGGAAATGGATGATCTCGTCCGAGCCGACGCCGCAGATCACCCGGTCGGGGTCCAGATGCCAGACCTCGCCGATGGCGGCGCGCAGGGCGCGGTGATCGGTCGGCGGGTAGCGGTGCAGGTCATGCGCGGCGCGGCGGAACGCTTCCTTGGCGGCATCCGAAGGCCCTTGCGGGTTTTCGTTGGAGGACAGCTTGAGCACATTGGCCTTGCCGTCCAGATGGCCAGCACCGCCCTCATAGAGCCGGATGTCCATGATACCTGGCTGGGGCTTGATCGAAGGGGTCATCTGAAATGCCTGCTACTGGTCGGGCTCGTTCTAGCGGCCCCCAACAGCGCTGACCAGTGACAAGGTGATGCATATCCGGGGTGTGGCCCGGCGGAAACAAAAAGGGCCGCACCGGATCGGTGCGGCCCTGATCTGGCAGGCGAAAGGATCGCCTCAGTTCTTGGCGTAGTATTCCACGACCAGGTTCGGTTCCATGATGACCGGATAGGGCACATCGGCCAGCGTCGGCGTGCGCACGAAGGTGGCCTTCATCTTGGAGTGGTCGGCCTCGACATAGTCGGGCACGTCCCGCTCGGCCAGCGCCACGGCTTCCAGCACGACGGCCAGCTGCTTGGACTTGGCGCGCACTTCGACGACGTCGCCTTCCTTGACCCGGTAGGACGGGATGTTGACCGACTGGCCGTTGACGGTGACATGGCCATGGTTGACGAACTGGCGGGCGGCGAACACGGTCGGCACGAACTTGGCGCGGTAGACGACCGCGTCCAGACGGCGCTCCAAGAGGCCGATCAGGTTTTCGCCGGTATCGCCCTTGACGCGCTCGGCCTCACCGTAGATGCGGCGGAACTGCTTTTCGGTCAGGTCGCCGTAATAGCCCTTGAGCTTCTGCTTGGCGCGCAGTTGCAGGCCAAAGTCCGAGACCTTGCCCTTGCGGCGCTGGCCGTGCTGGCCGGGGCCATATTCGCGGCGGTTGACCGGGGATTTCGGACGGCCCCAGATGTTTTCGCCCATCCGGCGGTCGATCTTGTGCTTGGCAGACGTGCGTTTGGTCACGGCTGATCTCCTTCTGTGTGGCGCCGCCCGACGGGGCGGCTATGAAGGGCGTTGTCCTCTTGCCCTTGCGGGCACGACAGGGTCCCCCTTGCGAGGGCCACCAACACCAATGGGGGGCGGCTATACAGCACGGACTGGCAGAGTCAACCGGATTGCTGCCGGAAACCGCGCCCGCCTTGCCGGCCTAGCTTGCCGCCAGATAGCGGTCGGCATGTTGCAGCAGCGCCGCCTCGGATTGCTTGAGCACCCGCCGGGCGTGATCGCCGTAGGACATCGGGTCGGCGGCAATGCCCGGCATCTGCTCGAACAGGCGGTTGCGGTCGCCATCGCTCATGGTCAGAAGCGCGGTGCTGGCGGGGTGGAAGCTTTCGGTCTCGACCCCGTTGGCGAACACGATCTGGTGGCGCGACAGCAGCATGTGGAAATAGGTCACTTCCCGCAGCCCGCGCTCGAACAGGATGGTGCGGTCATTGACCAGATCCCTGGCCGCGGCCAGCACCTCGTCGGTGTTGAACAACTCGCGCGCCTTCGGGCCGCGCAGCACCACGCGATGATCGGGCGAGACCAGCAGGCCGCTATCGGGCACGTCGCGGTCCAGCGCGCCCTCCATCAGCCGCACCGGCGCCAGATGCGGCATGGCAAACAGCCGCGCCCCCGACAGCCGGCGCTGGCCGATCCAGAGCACCTCGTCATAGCCGCAATCCTTGGTCTGGATGCGGTCACCGACGCTGAGGGTCTCGACCGGCCGCTGCCCGGTATCGGTGAGGATACGGGTGCCGGGCGTGAAGCAGATGACCCCGCCCATGATATCGCCGCGCGCCTCGGTCTGATGGGTCTGGGTCAGGCGCCTGACGATCCACAGATCCTGCTCGCGCGGCGGGATGGAGCCGTTGAACATCAACAGCGGCCGCCCGCCATTGGGCCGGTCGATCACGGTGACGGCCCAGGTCGAACGCCCGTCAGTCACCGTGAACCCGTTGTCAAATATCGGCTGGTCTGACCGATGCGGCCTGATCGGCGGGTCGGTCGCCTCGGCCGCCCGCAAGAGCCTGCGGACGCTCTGCGCCGCCCGTGCCCGGATCTCTGCCTCTCCTTGCGCATCGCCCAGCGGCAAGATGCCGGTCGGCCCATCGACGCGGACGGCCTCGCCGGACCAGTTCCACGCCGCGCCAACCCGCAAATCCGCAAGCGGGGGCGATTTCAGCCCATCCACTTCAGTCTGCGACCAGGAGATGACAAACGTGCCAAGAAAGCTCGTTTTCATGCCTGTTACCTGCTTCAAGACGCCCGCATCTGACGCGCGGGTCGTGCGCACAGGGTAACAGGGACCACCCGATCAGATCAAGTCGCATGAAGATCAGGCGTTAACTATTTATTCAGAAATTCAAATTCAGCTTCAGGCTGCCGATGAGCTGCCCCTCCGGCTGGCCGACAAATTCTTCCGAAAGCCAGGTCAGCCCGTAGAAGAACGACATGCCCGGCGCGATCTGCCAATGCACCCCGCCCCGGGCGCGCAGGCGCTGGTCGGTGGCGGCGTAGCCGTCGTCTTCGGGCAGATAGACGCTGCCGCCGACCGCCGCCCAGTCCAGACCGGCGACAAAGGAAACCCCGTTGCCAGGCCCTTCGGTGCCACGGTAGATCTGGCCGGTGACCGGATCGTGCAGCAACAGGTCGTCATGCCCGACCTTGCCAAAGATCAGGTCGCCGCCGATGCGGGCAATCTCTTCCACGCCGGTCTGCACCTCGACGAAGGGCCGCACCGTCAGCTCCGGTCCGACCCTGACGGGCAGGGCCGCCTCGGCGGTCACGCCCAGATGCAGCTGGTCGGGCAGTTGACCATCGAGATACTGGGGCGCGGGATAGCTGAAAAGGTCGTGAAACCACTCCTGAAAGGCCGAAATGCCGGTTGAAGGTCCGATGGCAACCGCGTCCGCCCCAAGGCTCAGTTCAACTGCGTCGACATCGAAATGGGTATGGATCCCGGCCGAGAAGATGCCGGCATAGGGCCGGTCACCGGGCGCCCCCGAACCGCGCAGCGGCGCGATGATTTCGGAGCGGAACCGGTATTCGAGGATATCGCCGAAAGGCACGGGCGTGCCGTCATAGGGGCTGCGCCCCCGGACCCAGCTGAACGTGTAGGATCCGGTCCGCCAGCGGTCCTTGTTGTCGCCGAAATAGTCGTTGTTGAAGCTGCGGCCCCAGCCGATCGTCTCGCGCGGGTCGGCTGCGCTGATGCCGGGCAGGGCGGCGAGGGCCGTTGCGGCAAGGAGGGCTCTTCCAATCATCACGTTCTCAACCCGATCTCTGCCCCCCGGCCGTCCCAATATGTCAGGAAATGCCCGGGTGGCTACCTCAATATTCAGCAATTGGATGCAGTTCGCGGCGGGCGAACGGCAATTTGCGGGCATTTTCGCGCCTGGCGCCACAGTTCACACGGGCTTCAATTGCCAGTGGTCCCAGAGATGCTATGACGGACCTCAGGCAGAGCCGTTTGGGTGGCAAGGAGCAGCATGTGAGGCGCGGAGCAATCCTGTTGGCATTGGCGGCGCTCGGGGCCCTTGGCACCAGCGCGCCGGCTCAGGACGTGCGTCTGGTCATCGACGGAGCCGCGACCGCAGGCCTGACCCCGGTCATCAGGACCGCCTCGCTGCTTTTTGCCCTTGAAGATCAGGGCAATTCCAGCCCGCAGGACTTTGTCGCCGCCGCCAAGGCCGATTACCAGCGCCTGCTGACCGGGCTCTATGCCGAAGGTTACTATGGCGGCTCGGTCTCGATCCTGCTTGACGGGCGCGAGGCCACCGACATCTCGCCGCTGGAAGCGCCCTCGGTCATCCGCGATATCGTCATCCGCATCGACCCCGGCCCGCGCTTCAGCTTCGGGCAGGCCGGGATCGGCCCGCTCGCACCCGGCACCACCCTGCCCGAAGGCTTTGCCACCGGGCAGGTCGCCCGCTCGGGCGTGGTGCGCGATGCCGCACTGGCCTCGGTGCTGGCCTGGCGCGAGGCCGGCCACGCCAAGGCGGCACCGGGCAGCCAGACCATCACCGCCCGCCATGCCGAGGCGGCGCTGGATGTCGCGGTCGGCATCGACCCCGGCCCGCTCCTGACCTTTGGCCCGCTCAGCGTCACCGGCAACCGCGATGTGCGCACCGACCGCATCCTCGCCATTGCCGGCCTGCCCGAGGGACAGGTCTATTCGCCCGACGAACTCGCCCGCGCCGCGGCCCGCCTGCGCCAGACCGGCGCCTTCGGCTCGGTCACCATGGTCGAGGCCGAGGCGGTCGGGCCGGGCGACACCCTGCCCATCACCGCACAGGTAACCGAGCAGCTGCCGCGCCGCATCGGCTACGGGATCGAGCTGTCATCGACCGATGGCCTGGCCCTGTCAGGCTACTGGATGCACCGCAACCTCTTGGGCGGGGCCGAGAATTTCCGTATCGACGCCTCCGCCTCCGGGCTGGGCGGCAATACCGGCGGCATCGACTATGGCCTTGATCTGCATTTCGGCCGCCCCGGCTTCGGGAACCCCCACAACACGCTGCTGGCCGATCTGACGCTGAGCAGCGACGAAGAGCCCGACTATGCGCTGCGGCAGGTGGATGGCAGCCTGCGCATCTCGCGCCAGTTTGGCGACGACTGGTCTGCCGAGGCCGGTCTGGGCTTTCTGGTGGCCCAGGAGGACAATGCCTTCGGCGCGCGCGACTATGCGCTGCTGACGCTGCCGGTCGCAGGCGCCATGGACCGGCGCGACAACCCGCTCGATCCGTCCTCGGGCTACTACCTGGACCTCGACCTGCTGCCCTTCGTCGGCCTGACCGGCATCGACAGTGGCGCGCGCCTGTTTGCCGACGGGCGGTATTATCTCAGCTTCGGGGCCGACCGGCGCATGACGCTGGCGGCGCGGGGGCAGCTTGGCTCGGTGATCGGGGCCGGCATTCTGCAGGCCCCGGCCGATTTCCTGTTCTACTCGGGTGGCGGCGGCACGGTGCGCGGGCAGCCCTACCACGCCCTGGGTGTGGATGTGACCCAGGGCCTGGTCACCGCGCGGCGCGGCGGCCTGTCCTTTGTCGGCGCGCAGCTCGAGGCGCGGTTCGATGTCACCCGGACCATCGGGTTGGTCGGCTTTTACGACATCGGCTATGTCGGCGCGGAGTCGCTGCCGGCGACCGCGGGCGACTGGCACAGCGGCACCGGGTTCGGGCTGCGCTACAATACCGGCATCGGCCCGATCCGGCTGGACCTTGCCACGCCGGCCAGCGGGCCCGATGCCTTCGGCAGCCTGCAGGTCTATGTCGGCATCGGGCAGTCGTTCTGATGCGCAGGCCGATCGTCATCGCGGCGCTGGCCCTGCTGCCGCTGGTTGCCGACGCGCAGGAGGGCGATGACGACAAGGGCTACCTGACCACCCTGCTGCAGGACAGCCTGTCCGGCTCGGGCCGCATCGTCGACATTCAGGGCTTTGCCGGCGCACTCAGCTCGACCGCCACCATCGAGCGGCTGACCATCGCCGATGACGACGGCGTCTGGCTGGTGCTCGAGGGCGTGACGATGCAGTGGACGCGCTCGGCGCTGCTGCTGGGCCGGGTCGAGATCGGCGAACTGGCCGCCGATCACGTCGACCTGCTGCGCCCGCCGGTGGCGCCCGCCGGCCTGCCCGCGCCCGAGGCCACGCCGTTCAGCCTGCCCGAACTGCCGGTCGCGCTGTCGCTGGGCGCGCTGACCCTGACCGAGATCGACCTCGGCCCGGATTTCCTGGGCGAGGCGGTCACGCTGCACGCCACCGGCTCTGCCGCGCTCGCCGATGGCGAGGGCACCGCCGACCTCAGGATCGACCGCAAGGATGGCGCGCGCGGCCAGCTCGATCTGGCTGCCAGCTACGACAATGCCAGCGGCATGCTGGACGTGGCGCTGGCCCTGTCGGAGGACCGCGCGGGCATCGCCGCCCGCCTGATCGGCCTGCCCGGCGAACCGGCCCTTGACCTTTCCGTCATCGGCAGCGGCCAGATCGCCGATTACTCCGCCCGGTTGCAACTCGCCACCGATGGCGCGCCCCGGCTGGCCGGCACCTTCGGGCTGGTCACGACACCGGCGGCGCCGGATCAGCCGGACGCCCTTCCCCAACATGCGGTGACGCTCGACCTTGCGGGCGACGTGAGCAGCCTGTTCCTGCCCGACTATCAGGACTTCTTCGGCCCCGACATTCGCCTGCGCGCCGCGGCGACGCGCGGGGCCGATGGCGGCTATCGCCTGAGCAGGCTCGACCTGACGGCACGCGCCCTGCATCTGAGCGGTCAGGCCGAGATCGGCGCCGATGGCTGGCCCGCGCGGCTGGCCCTGACCGGCGAACTGCGCGCCCCCGATGGCGCGGCGGTGCTGCTGCCCCTGCCCGGCGAGGCGACGCGGATCGGCGCGGCCACCATCAGCCTCGGCTTTGATCAGGCCAGCGGCCCGGACTGGCAGCTTGACCTCAACGCCCAGCGGTTGACCCGCGCCGATGCCAGCCTCGATCTGCTCTCGCTGACCGGCAGCGGCCGCATCGAGCACGCCGAGGCGGGCGCACCGGCCGCCTTCACCGCCAGCTTCGATTATGGCGGCCAGGGCATTGCGCTGGGCGATGCCGGGCTGAGCGCCGCACTGGGCGACACCATTGCCGGCCATGCGGAGCTGTCGCGCAGCGGCGGCGGCCCGCTCGACATCTCGACGCTGACCCTGAGCGGCGCCGGGATCGATGCCGATGCCGTGGCCACGGTGAGCGGCTTTGACACCGGGCTGGCCATCGACGGCACGGCGCTGGTCTCGGTCCTAAGCCTTGAACGCTTTGCCGCCATCTCGGGGCTGGATCTGGCGGGCGGCGGCTCGCTCGCCGTGTCGGGCCGCTACGCGCCGCTCGACGGCACCTTCGCCGGTCTGGTGACGGGGCAGACGCAGGACCTCGCGCTCGGGATCGCCCATGTCGATCCGCTGCTGGCGGGGGCCGGCGAGATTGCCATCTCGGCCACGCGCGACACCACCGGCACAAGGATCGACGGGCTGACCGTCGATACCGCCGCCCTGCACGCAACCGGGCGGGTTGACCTGACCAGCGCGGCCATGTCGGGCGATCTGGATGCGCGGCTGACCGATCTGGGGCTGATCCTTCCGGGGCTGAGCGGCCCCGCGACCGCCAGGGGCAGCGCCAGCTATCAGCAATCCGGCGCGCTGGTGGCCAGCCTGACCCTTGACGGTCCGGGCCTTGCCGCCAGCGCCTCGGCGCGGCAGGACGACCCCGCCAATGGCGGCCCGGTCGCGGCGCGGATCGACGCCGATCTGGCCGATCTGGCGCCCTTCTCCGGCCTCGCGGGGCAAGATCTGGGCGGCGCGGCCAAAGTCAGCGTCGACGGGGTCTTCACCCCCGATCTGTCGGGGTTTGTCGCCGCAATCGAGGCGCAGACCACCGATCTGGCGCTCGGGCTGGCCGGGGTTGATCCGGTTCTGGCCGGCACCGCCAGCCTTGCGGCCAATATCGGGCGCCGGGCTGATCTGTCGGTCAGCCTCGATGCCACCTTTGCCTCCCCGACCACCGCGGCGACGCTCAAGGTCACGGCGCCGGAACTGGCCACAGACGCCTCGTTCGAGACCACGGCGACGCTGCGGGTCGATGACCTCTCGGTGCTGGCCGGCCTTGCGGGCCTGCCGCTGAGCGGGGCCATTGACGCCACCATGAGCGGCAGCCTCAGCCCCGCAGGCGCGGCCTCCACCGCCATCCTGTCGCTGCAAAGCCAGGACGTGGCCCTGGGGATTGCTGCGGCCGACACCATCCTGGCGGGCCGGGGGCGGCTCGATGTGGCCGCACGGCGCGACGCCGATGGCACCATATTGGTGCATGATTTCGGGCTTGAGACCGATGCGCTGACCGTCACCGGCCAGATCGCCGGGGCCGGCACCTCCGGCACCGCCGATTTCACGGCCCGGCTGGCCAATATCGGCCTGCTGGTGCCGGAATTCAGCGGCGCCCTGACCGCCACCGGCAGCGCCGCGCGGTCCGATGCCGGCGTCTGGAGCCTGAACGCCGGTGCGGACGGCCCCGCCGGCACCGCGATCCGCATCGCGGGCAGCCTGGGCGCCGACAGGCAGGCCGCCGTCGATGTGAGCGGGCAGGTGCCGCTGGCCTTCGCCAATCCGCTGATTGCGCCGCGCCGCCTCAGCGGCTTGGCCGATCTGGCCCTCGGGCTTGACGGGCCGCTGGCGCTGACCTCGCTCAATGGCCGTGTGTCCACCAGCGGCGCCGAGCTTTCCGCCCCGCTGCTGGGGCAGTCGGTCACCGGCATCAACGCCAGCGTCGCGCTAGCCGGTGGCCGGGCGGTGATCGACCTGACGGGCAATGTCGCACCGACCGGGCGGGTGGCCCTGTCCGGCCCCGTTACCCTCAGCGCGCCCTATGTCGCCGATCTGCGCGGCACTCTGGACAATCTGGTGCTGCGCGACCCGCAGCTTTACCAAACCTCGCTGAATGGCTCGGTTGCGCTGTCCGGACCGCTGGCGGGCGGCGCGGTCATCAGCGGCACCATCGATCTGGGCGAGACCAATGTGCAGGTGCCCTCCTCGGCCATCGGCGCCCTGGGCGAGTTGCCGGACGTGACCCATGTCGCGCCGCCGCCAGCGGTGCGGCGCACCCTCGACCGCGCCGGCCTGACCACGACCGAGACCGCGGCCACCGGCCCGCGCCGCCCCTTCCCGCTCGATATCCGCATCAACGCGCCGTCGCGGATCTTCATCCGCGGCCGCGGGCTGGATGCCGAGCTCGGCGGCTCGCTGGTGATCTCGGGCACGTCTGCCAATGTCATCCCGATCGGGCGTTTCTCGCTGATCCGCGGCCGGCTCGACATCCTGCAGCAGCGCTTTGAACTGACCGAGGGGCTGGCGACGCTTGAGGGCGGCTTCGTGCCGCAGCTGCGGCTGATCGCCGCCACCACCTCGCGCAGCGGCACCAATGTCATCATCGCCCTCGAAGGCGAGGCGACCGAGCCGGTGGTGACCTTCTCCTCCAACCCCGAACTGCCGCAGGACGAGATCCTGGCGCAGCTGATCTTTGGCCGCGACCTGGGCTCGATCAGCCCCTTGCAGGCGGTGCAGCTTGCCAGCGCGGTCGGCACGCTGGCCGGGCGGGGCGGCGGCGGGCTGGTGGACAGCTTCCGCTCGGGCATCGGGCTCGATGACCTGGACCTGACCACCGATGCCGCCGGCAATGCCGGATTGCGCGCGGGCAAGTATCTGGGGGAAAATCTCTATACGGATGTCGAGCTGGGCAGCGATGGCACCAGCCAGATCAACCTCAACCTCGACCTGACCGGCAACCTGACCGCCAAGGGCTCGGCGGGCACCAATGGCGATACCAGTATCGGGTTGTTCTTCGAGCGCGACTACTGACCCGGCCGCCGGTCCGGGCAGCCGGGCCGGTTGTCAGCCAGCGGCCGCCAGGACATCGACTGCCGCATGATAGGGACAGGCAACCCAGTGGTTGTTGCCAAGGCTCTTCATCTCGGGCCGGTCGCCCGCGCAGGACGCCACCGCCTTGGGGCAGCGGGTGCGGAACACGCAGCCCGATGGCGGGCGCAGCGGCGACGGCAGCTCGCCCTCGAGGATCGGGCGCTTGCGGGCCTTTTCCAGCACCGGGTCCGGGATCGGCACCGAGGAAATCAGCGCCTGGGTATAGGGATGTTCGGGGCGCGTGGTCAGGGTGCGGCTGTCTGCCGCCTCCATCACCCGGCCCAGATACATCACCACGATGCGGTCCGAGATATGCTTCACCACGCTGAGGTCATGAGCGATGAAGATCATCGACAGGCCCATGTCGCGCTGCAATTCCTTGAGCAGGTTGACCACCTGCGCCTGCACCGACACATCGAGCGCCGAGACCGGCTCGTCGCAGATCACCAGCTTGGGCCTGAGGATCAGCGCCCGGGCGATGCCGATGCGCTGGCACTGGCCGCCCGAAAACTCGTGCGGATAGCGGTTCATCAGGTTGGACAGCAGCCCCACCCGCTCCATCATCTCGGCGACGCGCTTGCGCACCTCGGGCTTGGGGGTCTTGGGGTGGTGGGTGATCAGCGGCTCGGCGATGATTTCGCCCACGGTCATGCGCGGGTTGAGCGCGGCAAGCGGATCCTGGAAGATCATCTGCACGTCGCGGCGATGCTTGCGCCGCTCGTGGGTATCGAGCGCGGCAAGGTCGTTGCCTTCCCACAGGATCTGACCGCCCGAGGACGGGATGGTGCCGACGATGGCGCGCGCCAGCGTCGATTTGCCTGACCCGCTTTCGCCCACCACGCCAAGGCATTCGCCCGCCGCCAGTTCAAACGAGACCCCGCCCACCGCATGCAGCTTGAGCGGCGGCGTCCATGGCCAGGCGCCCGTGGGGCGGACATCGAAATCGACCTTGAGGTCATTTACCCAAAGGATGGATTCGGCCATCACGCGACCTCCTTGATAGTGACGTGGCAGGCGCGCCGGCGGTCGCCGTCAAAGGCCTCGAGCGCCGGCTTGACGGTGGCGCAGTTGTCGCGCACCAGCGCGCAGCGCGGCGAGAACGGGCAGCCCTTGGGCAGGCGCGACATGTCCGGCGGCTCGCCCGAAATGGTCTCGAGCGTGGTCTGGTCGCGGTCAAGGCGCGGCACGGCCTGCAACAGGCCCTTGGTATAGGGATGCGAGGGCTTGCCGAACACGGCCTCGGTCGGGCCCTCTTCCATGATCTGCCCGCCATACATCACCAGCGTGCGGTCGCAGAAGCCCGCGACGATGCCGAGGTCATGGGTGATGAGGATCACGGCGGTTCCGAAATCGCGCCGGATGTCGCCCAGCAGGTCCATGATCTGCGCCTGCACGGTGACGTCGAGCGCGGTGGTCGGCTCGTCGGCGATCAGGAGGCGCGGCCGGCACAGGAGCGACATGGCGATCATGATCCGCTGGCGCATGCCGCCCGAAAACTCGTGCGGATACATGGTCACCCGCGAAGCGGCGTCCGGAATGCGCACCGCGTCAAGCATCCTGACCGCTTCCTTGACGGCATCGGACTTGGACATGCCCTTGTGCAGCATCAGCACCTCGGCCATCTGGTCGGAGATGCGCATGTAGGGGTTCAGCGAGGTCATCGGATCCTGGAAGATCATCGAGATCTCCTGGCTGCGGATCTTGTTCAGATCCGAGGTCCGCATCGACAAGAGGTCCTTGCCGTCATACAGGACCCTGCCGGTCGCGGCGCCGTTCTGGGCCAGCAGGCCCATGGCGGCAAAGGCGGTCTGGCTCTTGCCCGAGCCGCTCTCGCCGACAATGGCCAGCGTCTCGCCGACATCGATGCCGAGGCTGATACCGTTGACGGCATTGACCGGGCCGTCATTGGTGCGAAAGGTGACTTTGAGGTCTTCGATTTCCAGCAGGCGCATCGGTCAGCGGTCCTTGGGGTCAAGCGCGTCACGCAGGCCGTCACCGACGAAGGTGAAGGCAAACAGCGTGACGAGGAAGAAGGTAAGCGGGAAGGCCAGCTGCCAGATCACGCCGAACTGCATCTGCCCGGCGCCGCTGCGGATAAGCGCGCCCAGCGAGGTCATCGGTTCCTGAACGCCAAGGCCAAGGAAGCTGATGAAGCTCTCGGTCATGATCAGGCCGGGGATCAGCAGCGTTGCATAGACCACGACGATACCCAGGAGGTTGGGCACGATATGGCGCAGGATGATCATGGTCGGGCTGACGCCGACGGCGATGGCCGCCTCGACGAATTCCTTGTTCTTGATCGTCAGGGTCTGGCCGCGGGTGATCCGCGCCATGTCGAGCCAGGAAATCAGGCCGATGCCGATGAACAGCATCACGATCGACCGCCCGAAGATCACCAGCATCAGGATCAGCACGAACATGAACGGGATCGACATCAGCACATCGACCGTCCGCATCATGATATTGTCCACCCGGCCGCCGAAATAGCCGGCGATGGCGCCGTAAAGCGTGCCGACCACGACCGCGACCAGCGAGCCGACCATGCCGACCAGGATCGAGATCCGCGTGCCCTGCACGGTGCGCGCATAGAGGTCGCGCCCCAGTTCGTCGGCGCCGAAATAATGCCCGTTGGCGAAGGACGGCGCCCCCGCCTGCGAGATCTTGCCCATGATCGACCAGTCGATCTCTTCGTTCGACCAGACGGCGAAATACTGCCCGAACAGCGAAAACACGGTGATGGCCAGCAGCACCACCGCACCCAGTACGGCCGCCTTGTTGCGCACGAAGCGCGCCGCGGCGTCGGACCAGAGCGAGCGGCCCTTGACCTCTGCGGCGGTGATCACGCCGGCAAGGTCTTCGGCAGTGGTCTTGTTGGAAAACATGCCCGGCCCTCTCAGTAGCGGATCTTGGGATCGATCCATGCGTAAAGCACGTCGACCACAAGGTTGAAGACAATGGTGAGCACGCCCACCAGGATGGTGATGCCCATCATCACCGAATAGTCGCGGTTGAAGGCCGAGTTCACGAAGAACTGGCCGATGCCGCCGGTGGAGAAATAGGCGTCAACCACGACCGAACCGGTCACCATGCCGACGAATGCCGGCCCCAGATAGGACAGCACCGGCAGCATCGCCGGCTTGAGCGCATGGCGCCAGATGACGCGGCGCATGGGCAGACCCTTGGCCTTGGCGGTGCGGATGAAGCCCGCGTTCATCACTTCCAGCATCGACGAGCGGGTGATCCGCGCGATGGAGGCGAAGTAAGAGGTTGCCAGCGCCACCACCGGCAGCACGATGTACTGCCATTGCCCGCCGTTCCAGCCGCCGCCGGGCAGCCAGCCGAGCCAGAGCGTGAACACCACCACCAGCACCGGGGCCATCACGAAGTTGGGCAGCGACTGCGCGCCGATCGAGAAGCCGACGGCGAGGTAGTCGATCCAGGTATTGTGCCGGATCGCCGCCAGGACGCCGAGGCTGACCCCCACGACCACCGCCACCACGAAGGACCAGAAGCCGTAGGTCAGCGTCACCGGGAAGCCCTGGGCGATGATGTCGTTGACGCTGCGGTCCTTGTACTTGAAGGACGGCCCGAAGTCGAAATGCGCCACCACGTTCCAGACGTAGTTGGTGATCTGCTTCCAGTAGGGCTGGTCGAGGCCATACTTGGCCTGAAGGTTGGCCAGAACCTCCGGGGGCGGGATCTTCTCGCCGTTGAAGGGGTTGCCCGGCGCCGAATACATCAGCACGAAGGACAGCACGATGAGGATCAGGATGGTGGGAATGGCCACCGCAAAGCGACGGACGATATAGGCAAACATCTGGAATGTTTCCTCGCAAAGGATGCGAAAAGGAGCCGCGCCCCCGCAATTGTGCGGAGGCGCGGCTTGGGACTAGGCCCTCAGATCACTCGGCGACCTTGTAGAGGTCACGCGAGTACCAGTTCTGCTGCACGTTGTTGACGGGCCAGCCCTTGAGCGCGTCATTCATCATGAAGACAGAGGTGTAGTGGTAGATCGGGATGATCGGGGCCTCGGCGGCCACGATCTCTTCGACGCGGGTGTAGTTGGCGGACGGATCGTCCATCGTCTTGGCCGCGGCCATCAGTTCATCGACTTCCGCGTTGGAATAGGCGGCGTCGTTGTAGCCCGAACCCGAAGTCATCAGGTCGAGGAAGGTCGAGGCTTCGTTGTAGTCGCCGCACCAGCCGGCACGCGCCACGTCAAACTGACCGCTGCCGCGCGCTTCGAGGAAGGTCTGCCATTCCATGTTGTTGATGGTGGCATCGATCCCGAGGTTCTGCTTCCACATCTGGCTGACGGCAATCGCGATGTTCTTGTGACCCTCGGAGGTGTTGTAGAGGATCTCGAGGCTGATCGGATTGTCCGGGCCGTAGCCGGCTTCTGCCAGAAGCGCCTGCGCCTTGGCGACCCGCTCTTCCTGGGTCATGTTGGCGGTCTCGACGCTGGGCACTTCAAAGCCGGCGGTCGCGCCGGGAGTGAAGGTGTAGGCCGGGATCTGGCCGCCCGCGGTCACGTTCTGCACGATGATGTCACGGTCGATGGCAAGGCTCAGGGCCTGGCGGACGCGAACGTCCTTTTCCCATTCCGGAGCATCGTCACGCAGGTTGAACGTGTAGTAGTAGGAGCACAGCGACGGGAAGCTGGTGGCTTCGGTCGGATACTGCTCCTTCAGCGCCGGATACTGGCCCGACGGAACGGCAACCTTGTCCAGCTCGCCGGCCTGCCAGCGGGTCAGGGCCTGCGCATCGTCGTTGATGACCAGACGCACCACGGTGTCGATGATGGTGGCGTCGTTGTTCCAGTACATCGGGTTGCGGACGCGCACCATGCGCTCCTGCGGCACATGCTCGGTCAGCACATAGGCACCGTTGCCGACGATATGCTCGGGACGGGTCCACTCCGAACCCCACTCCTCGACGGTGGCGCGCGGCACCGGGAAGGTGGTCGAATGCGTCACCATCTGCGCGAAATAGGGCAGCGGCTGCGAAAGATGCACGACGAAGGTGTGGTCATCGGGGGCTTCGACGCCAAGCTGGTCGGGGGTCATCTCGCCGGCAATGACGGCCGAGACGTTCACGATCGACATCAGCTCCAGATACCAGGAGTAGGGCGAGGCCAGCTCCGGCGAGGCGGCGCGCTCCCAGGCGTAGACGAAATCGCCGGCGGTGACGGGATCGCCGTTGGACCACTTGGCGTTGTCGCGCAGGGTGAAGGTATAGGTCAGCTTGTCATCGGAAACGGTGTAGCCGGTGGCCACGCCGGGGATCAGGTTGCCGTCGGCATCCTGGTTCATCAGACCTTCAAAGAGGTCACGCACGATATCGCTGCCGGCAACGTCTTCGACCATGCCGGGGTCGATCGAGGGGCTCTCGTCGATGTCCTGATAGGTGAAGGTCTGATCGGCGGCCAGCGCTTCGCCGGTCACTGGATGGGTCGCATGGCTTTCAGCATAGGCCATGCCGCCCGAAAGAACGAGCAAGGCGGCCGAGCTGGCCATCAATGTGGTACGAAGTTTCATGTTTTTCTCCCTGTATCCGGCCGCTAGTGGGCCATCACTCTGGTTCCCGGCACGCGTTGCGTGCGGATGCCCGATCCTTTTGTCAGACGCGCGAAATGGCAAGGGTAATCGCAGCTTTACCTAGCGGCACTTCCGATCCAGCGCGAGATTCGTCGTGTCGGGCAGGTTGTGACCGGATTTGCCGTCACTTCTACGAAGCGACGCATCATTTTGCCAATAAGCTTCGGCCATCTGATCTGAGAATGCAGCGAATCGCTGATTCGGATGGGTCAGTGCGCCCCCGGACAACATCTTGTCCCGGACCATTCGGCCCCCACAAAGAGTTGGGCGCCCGACGGCAGCCGGGCGCCCACATCCTGTCAGGTCTGTCACGCCCTACATGGCGTCTTCAAACAGCGCCCGGGTGTTTTCGGCGGTCATCGCCACCGGATTGCCGCCGACGCTGGGGTCCTGCAAGGCCATGGCGGTCAGCTCGTCCAGACGCTCCGCCTGCACCCCCATCGCCGCGAGGCCCTTGGGCATGGCGAACATCTGGTTCAGCTCGACCGCGCGGTTGTAGAAGCCGTCGAACCCGCCCCTGATCCCCAGATAGGCCGCGGCACTGGCCAGCCGGTCCTCGATCGCCGGGCGGTTGAAGCGCAGGCAGGCGGGAATGACGACGGCGTTGGTGGTGCCGTGATGGGTGTTGTAGACCGCCCCGACCGGGTGGCTGAGCGCATGCACAGCCCCCAGCCCCTTCTGGAACGCCACCGCCCCCATCGCCGCCGCGCTCATCATGTGGGCGCGCGCCTCAAGGTTGCCGCCGTCCTCATAGGCGCGCGGCAGCCATTCGTTGACCAGCCGCAACCCTTCCAGCGCGATGCCCTGGCTCATCGGGTGATAGAAGGGCGACGAGAAGGCCTCGAGGCAATGGGCGAAGGCGTCCATGCCGGTGCCGGCGGTGATGTGGCGCGGCATGCCGACGGTCAGTTCCGGGTCCGAGATCACCACCGTGGGCAGCACCTTGGGATGGAAGATGATCTTCTTCACATGGGTCTCGGAGTTGGTGATGACGCTGGCGCGCCCCACTTCCGAGCCGGTGCCGGCAGTGGTCGGCACCGCGATGATCGGCGCGATCCCGGCGGGGTCGGCGCGGGTCCACCAGTCGCCGATATCCTCGAACTCCCACAGGGGCCGGGTCTGGCCGGACATGAAGGCCACCATCTTGCCCAGGTCGAGCCCCGAGCCGCCGCCAAAGGCGATGACACCGTCATGCTTGCCGGCCTTGTAGGCCTTGAGCCCGGCCTCGAGGTTCTTCTCGTTGGGGTTGGCATCCACTTCGCAGAACATCGCGCGCCCCAGACCGGCGGCATCCATCAGGTCGAGCGTGCGCCTGGTGATCTCCATGTTGGCCAGCCCGCGATCGGTGACCAGAAGCGGACGCCTGATGCCGGCCTGCGCACAGGCGGCGCCGATTTCCTTGATGCGGCCGGGGCCGAACTTGATGGCGGTCGGGTAGGACCAGTTGGCGGTGGGGATCATGCCTTGACCTTTCTGAGATGGTAGGAGCGCGGCCGGGTCACCGCGTGATAGCCGAGCACCGACATGGCGCCGCCGCGGCCGGTATCCTTGCAGCCGGTCCAGCAGACGGCCGGGTCGATGTAATCGGCGCGGTTGAGAAACACGGTGCCGGTCTCGATCCGGCGGCCCAGAGCCAGGGCGCGCTCGGGGTCCGAAGTCCACAGGCTCGCCGTCAGGCCGTAGGGGCTGTCATTCATCAGCGCCAGGGCTTCCTCGTCATCCTTGACCGGCATGATGCCGACCACCGGCCCGAAGCTTTCCTCGCGCATCACCCGCATCGAGTGATCGACATTCACCAGCACCTGCGGCGCCAGATAGGCGCCCCCGTCATCGGCGGGAAACTTCGCCGGGTCGATCAGCGCCTTGGCTCCGGCGGCCACGGCCTCGGCGATCTGCTCGCGCACGGTGCGGGCAAAGCGCACATTGGCCATCGGGCCAAGCGTGGTTGCCGCATCGAACGGGTTGCCCAGCGTCAGGTTGTTGACCCAGGCCACCGCCTTTTCAACGAAGGCGTCATAGAGGCTTTCATGCACGTAGATGCGTTCGATGCCGCAGCAGCACTGGCCCGAGTTGTACATCGCGCCGTCCATCAGCACATCGACCGCCCAGTCGATATCGGCATCGGCCATCACATAGCCCGGATCCTTGCCGCCAAGCTCCAGCCCCAGCCCCGTGAAGGTGCCCGCCGCCGCCCGCTCGATCGCCTGACCGCCGCCGACCGAGCCGGTGAAGTTGACAAACCCGAACGACCGCGCCGCGATCAGCGCCTCGGTTCCGGCATGGTCCAGCACCACGTTCTGGAACACGTCTTCCGGCACGCCGCCCTTGTGAAAGGCCACCGCCAGCCGCTCGCCCGCCACCAGCGTCTGGCTGGCATGCTTGAGCATCACCGCGTTGCCGGCGATCAGCGCCGGGACGATGGTGTTGATGGCGGTCAGGAACGGGTAGTTCCAGGGAGCGATGACAAAGACCACCCCCTGCGGGTCGCGCTCGATGCGGCGCTCGAACTTGTCGGAGCTTTCCACCACCGTCGGGGCCAGCGCCTCGGCGGCGATGCCGGCCATGTAGTTGGCGCGTTCGTTGACGCCGCCAAACTCGCCGCCAAAGCGGACCGGACGGCCCATCTGCCAGGCCAGTTCCTCGACGACCTCGTCCTTCATGGCGTTGAGCGCGGCGATGCCGGCCAGCACCCGCTTGCTGCGCTCGGCGATGCCCAGCGCCGCCCAGGGCTTCTGCGCCGCCTTGGCCCGGGCGACCGCATCGGCGGCGGCCTTGGGGCCAAGTGCCGGGCGTTCGGCATAGACCCGTCCATCAACGGGCGAGATGCATTTGATGATTGCAGTCATGGTCTTTCCTCCGGCCCTCAGGCCCGTTCGAATCCGCGCTTGATATCCCAGTCGGTGACAACCCGGTTTGCCTCGGAAATCTCCCACTGCGCGGCGTAATGGTAATGGTCAACCACATCGTCGCCCAACGCCGCCCGCAGCATCTTGGACCTGTTGAGCGCCGTTGCGGCGTCGCGCAGGTTCTTGGGGATCTCGCGCGCCTTGCGCGACTGGTAGACGTCGCCCGACATCTCGGGCTCCAGCTCCAGCTTGCCCTCGATGCCCGCCAGACCGGCCGCCAGCTGCGCCGCCATCGCCAGGTAGGGGTTGAGGTCCGATCCGCCGACCCGGCACTCGACCCGGACCGCCTTGGTATCGGCCCCGCAGACCCGGTAGCCGGCGGTGCGGTTATCGGTCGACCAGACGGCCTTGGTGGGTGCGAACAGCCCGACGCAGAACCGCTTGTAGCTGTTGGAATAGGGCGCAAGGAACACGGTCACATCCGTCGCATATGCCAGCAGGCCGGCCATGTAATGCCGCATGGTCTGCGACATGCCGTGCGGCGCGCCGGGGTCGAGGAAGACCGGCTTGCCGTTCTGCCACAGCGACTGGTGGATATGGCTCGACGAGCCGGCGCGGTCGGTGGCGTATTTGGCCATGAAGGTGGCGGCGCGGCCATGCTTGAGCGCGATCTCCTTGACCCCGTTCTTGACGATGCAATGCATGTCGGCGGTGTCGAGCGCGTCGGAATACTTGACGTTGATCTCTTCCTGGCCGGCATCGGCCTCGCCCTTGGAGTTCTCCACCGGGATGCCCGCGGCATAGAGGCTGTTGCGCAGGTCGCGCATGATTTCCTCTTCCTTGGTGGTGCCCATGATGGCGTAGTCGGCATTGTAGCGGCCCAGCGTCTGCAACGTGTGGTAGCCGGCATCGTTGAGCGCATCGAAGCTCTGCTCGAACAGGTAGAATTCCAGTTCGGTCGCCATCATCGCCTCGTAGCCCATGGCGCGGGCGCGGGCGATCTGGCGCTTGAGGATGGTGCGCGGCGCGATGGCCACTTCCTCGTGGGTGTGATGGTCCAGCAGGTCGCACATCACCATCGCGGTGCCGGGCAGCCAGGGCACCAGGCGCAGGGTGCTCAGGTCGGGCTTGTGGACGTAGTCGCCATATCCCGATGCCCAGCTGGTGGATTTGTAGCCCTGCACGGTGGTCATCTCGAGATCGGTGGCCAGCAGGTAGTTGCAGCCATGGGTTTCCACGTAGCCGCCATTGACGAAATGCGCGGCGTGGAACCGCTTGCCCATGAGGCGGCCCTGCATGTCGACGATGCAGGTCAGGACGGTGTCAATGGTGCCCGCCGCCACCGCGGCTTTCAGGGCGTCGAATGTCAGGTTGGCGGGCATGGGTCGATCCTTTGGTTCATGTCATACCGAAGGGCGCGCCGCGCGGCGCGCCCTCCTTTGTGGGTCTTGCGGCTCAGCGGTAGGGAGTGCCCGCTTTCACCATGGTCGCGTTGTATTCCTTGAAGATGTTCACGACCCGGGCCTTCAATTCGCTCTCGGCGGCGATCTCGTCCCAGAACTTGTGGGCCTCGTCCTCGACCGTCTGCCATTCCGCGTCGGGAATGGTGGTCGAGGTCAGCTTGGTTTCGTTGACCCGCAATGCGGCCTCGCCGTTCCAGTACCAGTGCTGGCGATAGTAATGCGAGGAGTCGAAGCAGACCTTCATCAGGGTCTGCAGATGCGGCGGCACTTCGTTCCAGCGGTCCATGTTGGCGAAGAAGTGCCCGATCCAGGCGCCCGAGATGTTGTTGGTCAGGAAGTACTCGGTCACGTTGGCCCAGCCGGAGGTATAGTCCTCGGTGATGCCCGACCAGGCGATGCCGTCCAGCTCGCCGGTCTGCAGCGCCACTTCGGCGTCTTCCCATGGCAGGGTGACCGGGGTCACGCCGAACCGCGACAGGAACCGCCCCGCGGTGGGGAAGGTAAAGATCCGCAGGCCGTTGAGATCGGCCAGCGTGGTGATCGGCTTGTGGGTGGCGAAGTTGCACGGGTCCCACGAACCGGCCGAGATGTGCTGGACCCCGACCTTGGCGTATTCTTCCTTCCAGATCGCGTCGAGACCCCAGTGGTTGAACAGCGCCGGCACGTCGAGCGAGTAGCGCAGGCCCAGCGGGAAGTAGCCGCCGAACACCGTCACTTCGGTCGGGCTGGCCATGGAGTCGTCGTCGGACTGCACGGCGTCGATGGTGCCCTTCTGCATGGCCCGGAACAGCTCGCCGGTGGGGACCAGCTGGTCGGCATAGTACAGCTCGATTTCCATCTGGCCGGCGGCGATCTCGTTGAACTGGTCGATGCAGACCTTGATCACCTCGGCACCGAGCGCCGGGCCGGCATAGGTCTGGAGCCGCCACTTGATCGGCGCCTGGGCATGAACAGCCGGCGCCGCGAGACCGGCCACGCCGGTCGCGGCACCTGCCACGAGGAACTTGCGTCTTGTCGTTGTCATTTGTCTCTCTCCTTGCGGTTAAAGTTGGCCCCTTGGACGGGGTCTTGTCATCGTGAAAGTACTTGGTGCGGCAGCCAGAGCGCGATTTCGGGGAATGCAATCACCACGATCAGCGCCACGACCATCACGCCCACGAAGGGAATGATGGACTTGTAGATGTCGATGATGGTGATTTCCTTCGGAGCCATCGCGCGCATCAGGAACAGGTTGTAGCCGAAGGGCGGCGTCATGTAGGCGATCTGGCAGGTGATGGTATAGAGCACCCCGTACCAGATCAGGTCGAATCCCAGCGCCCCCACCAGCGGCACATAGAGCGGCGCCACGATCACCAGCATCGCCGTGTCATCGAGGAAGGTGCCCATGATCAGGTAGCTCAGCTGCATCAGGATCAGGATCTCCCAGGCCGAGAGCCCCAGCCGGTCGACGAAGAACCCCTCGATCGACTTCACCGCGCCCAGCCCGTCGAAGACCGAGCCGAAGGCCAGCGCGGCGAGGATGATCCACATGAACATGCACGAGATCGCCAGCGTCTCGCGGGTGGCGCGTTCGAATACCTGCCAGGTGAAGCGGCGCTTGACCACCGCGGCAACGACCGAGGCGAGCGCGCCGACGACCGAGCTTTCCACCAGCGAGGTATAGCCGGTCACGAAGGGCACCATCATCACGCCGAAGATGCCCAGCGGCAGAATGCCCGCCTGCAACAGCCGGATCTTTTCGCGGCGCGGGATCTCGGCAAGCTCCTCGGGGGGCAGCACCGGCCCCAGTTCGGGGCTGATCTTGCAGCGGATCCAGATGTAGCCGATGAACATTGCCGCCATCATCAGGCCGGGCAGCACGCCTGCCAGCCACAGCTGGCTGACCGGCTGGCGGGCGATCATGGCATAAAGCACCAGCACCACCGAGGGCGGCACCAGGATGCCCAGCGACGATCCGGCCTGAATCACGCCGGTGACCATGCGCTTGTCATAGCCGCGCTTCATCAGTTCCGGCAGCGCGATGGTGGCGCCGATCGCCATGCCGGCCACCGAAAGCCCGTTCATCGCCGAGATCACCACCATCAGCAGGATCGTCCCGATCGCCAGCCCGCCGGGCACCGGCCCGAACCAGACGTGGAACATGCGATAGAGGTCATCGGCCAGCCGGCTTTCCGACAGCACGTAGCCCATGAAGATGAACATCGGCAGCGTCAGCAGCGTATACCACTTCATCAGCTTCATCGCCGCCGAGAAGCCCAGGTCGGACCCCCCGACCCCCCAGAGCAGCACCGAAGCCCCGACCGCGACAAAGCCGATGGCACCGAAGACCCGCTGGCCGGTCATCATCATCAGCATCATGGTGCTGAACATCAGTATGGCGATCATGTCATACGACATTTACAGCTCCTCGCCGCGGATCTTCGCGACGTCCTTGAAGAAGAATGAGATGGCTTGCAGCAGCATCAGGAAGATGCCGAGGCACATTGTCAGCTTGATCGGCGCGATATAGGGGCGCCATGCGGTCGGGCTGCGCTCGGAATATTCGATGGAATAGGCCGTGCTCTCGACCGCGCCGTAAAGCAGCACGCCCAGATAGAACAAGAGCGCAAAGACCGAGATCGCATCCATCCAGGCCTGCTGTCGCGGCGACCAGCGGTGATAGAGCAGGTCCATGCGGACGTTGGAGTCGAGCTGGAGCGAATAGGGCCCGCCCAGCATGTAATAGGCGACCATGATGAACTGCGCCATTTCCAGCGTCCAGATCGATGGCCAGGGTGTCACTTTCGAGATCGACGACCAGATCAGCACGGCCATCATCGCAAACAGCAGGTACATGGCGAACCTGCCGACCCGGTAGTTGAACGCATCGACCATCCGGACATAGGCCCTTATCCAGCGCGGCATGTCAGGCGGCTCCTTTCGCTTCGATCTGGCTGATTTCGGTTACGGCCGCGGCGATCACATCGGCCAGCGCGCCCGCGACAGCCTGCTGGCTTTCGGGGCTGGCGATCAGATCGTTGCGCAATTCGAGCATCACGTTGCGCAGCCCGTAGGGATTGGCGTGCAGCTTGAGCGTATGGGTCACGTCATCGGCGGCGGAATAGGGCGCGTTCAGCTGGCAATCGAGCCCGAGATGCTGGCGTGCCAGCGACAGCATGCTCAGCGCCAGCGTCGGGTCGGCGTCGTGGATGATGCCCAGCTCGACAGTGCGCGGCTGGCCGAACCAGACCGGCGTGAAGCTGTGCACCGTCACCAGCACCGGCCGCTGACCGCGCGCCATCATCCGCGCCATCATCTCGGCGACCGCCCCGTGAAAGGGCAGATAGATCGCCTGCGTCCGCGCCAGCCGCTGATCGGCGGTCAGGCTGCTGTTGCCGGGGATCTCGTAGACCTCGCTGGACCTGGCCATGGCCGCGGGATGGTCCGGCGGGCGGTTGCAGTCGTAGATCAGCCGCGAGACATCGCTGCGCACCAGCGGCGCATCCAGCAGCCGCGACAGGTGCCGCGCCACCGGCAATGCGCCGGGGTCCCAGGCGATATGGGCCGCCCGCTCGTCTTCGGTCAGGCCGAGGGTGCCCCAGCGGTCGGGAAAGCGGTTGCTGGCATGTTCGCAAACCAGAAGCACCGGGCCGGCGGCGCCGATATTCTCGATCTCCACAACCTGATCTGCGTGGCGGGCCAAGGGCAGCAATCCCGAAGGTCGAATCAAACTCTATGGTAACAGGCTCGCCATTGGCGCCGATTCAGTCAAGATCTTTTCGGATTTGTTTTTTCTGTTACAATCGTTTCTGCCGCGCCTTGTGGGAGCCCATCGTGACCCAGATCCCGACCACCACGCTTGAGCGTATCCACGACAGTTTTGCCAACCTCACGCCGGCCGAGCGGCAACTGGCCGCGCATATCCAGCGCAACTACCCGGTGGCCGGTCTGGCCTCGATCACCGCGCTGGCCAAGGAGGCCGGCGTCTCGGGTCCGACGGTGGTGCGGCTGGTGCAGAAGCTCGGCTTCAAGGGCTACCCCGATTTCCAGTCCGCCCTGCGCGGCGAGGTCGAGCAGCAACTGGTCTCGCCGCTGGCCAAGCACGACCGCTGGACCCAGGGCGTGCCCGACAGCCATATCCTCAACCGCTTTGCCCACGCGGTGCTGGGCAACCTGCAGGCGACGCTGTCGCAGATCGACCATGCCGAGTTCGATGCCACCGCCGCCCTGCTGGCCGATCCCGGACGGCAGATCTACGCCATCGGCGGCCGCATCACCCATGCGATTGCCGACTACTTCACCTCGCACCTGCTGGTGGTCCGGGGCGGCGCGCATCTGATCGACGCCGCCGCCGCCAACTGGCCCTCGACCCTTCTGGACATGAAGCCCGGCGACGTGCTTTTCGTCTTCGACATCCGCCGCTACGAGAACAGCGTGTTGCAACTGGTGGAGCTGGCGGCCGCCCGCGGGCTGGTGGTGGTGCTGGTCACCGACCAGTGGATCTCGCCGGCCTCGGCCTTTGCCAGATACCGCTTTGCCGCCCATGTCGAGGCGCCCTCGGCCTGGGACTCCACCTCTGCCATCATGGTGCTGGTCGAGACCCTGATGGCGGCGGTGCAGAACCTGACCTGGGACACGACCAGCCTGCGGATGAAGCAGCTCGAAGACATCTACGCCAGGAGCCGGTTCTTCCGCCGCTCGCGCTAGGATCCTCGCCGGGTGGCCCCGGGGGCCAGGTTGCGCTAGTTTCGCCCCGAGATGTTGATCTCGATCAGGTTCGAGCCGGCAGCCTTGACCTAGGCTGGCCGTCGAAACGTCGATTGAAAGGCGCAACTTTGGCCGCAAACGCCTTCACAACCCGCGGATTGACCAAGACCTACGGCAGCGGCCGCTCGGCGGTCCATGCGCTGCGCGGGGTCGATCTGGATATCCCCGAAGGCAGGATCGTGACCCTGCTCGGCCCTTCGGGCAGCGGCAAGTCCACGCTTCTCAACATCATCGGCGGGCTGGATCGCAGCACCGGGGGCACCGCGCATTTCCGCGACCGCCTGCTGACCGACATGACCGACCGCGAGCTGACGCGCTACCGGCGCGACCATGTGGGCTTCGTGTTCCAGTTCTACAACCTGATGCCAAGCCTGACCGCGCGCGAGAATGTCGAGCTGGTCACCGAGATCGCCCGCAACCCGATGACCCCCGACGATGCGCTGGCGCTGGTCGGGCTGGGCGAGCGGCTCGACCACTTTCCGGCGCAGCTTTCGGGAGGCGAGCAGCAGCGGGTCGCCATCGCCCGCGCCGTCGCCAAGCAGCCCGATGTGCTGTTCTGCGACGAGCCCACCGGCGCGCTCGACAGCCAGACCGGGCGCGCTGTGCTCCGCGTGCTCAAGGACGTGAACGAAAAGCTGGGCGCGACGCTGGTGATGGTGACCCATGCCGCCGCCACCGCCGCCATGGCCGACATGGTGATCCACTTCGCCGATGGCGGCATCCGCGAGGTCGTCCACAACAAGACCCGCCTCGAGCCAGAGGAGATCGAGTGGTGAGCCCGCTTGGCCACAAGCTGATGCGCGACCTGTGGCGCATGAAGGGCCAGGTGGCCGCCATCGCCATGGTGATGGCCGTGGGCGTGATGCTGCTGGTGATGATGTCGGGGCTCTACAATTCGCTCGAAGAGACCCGCCGCGCCTATTACGAACGCTACCGGCTGGCCGATGTCTTTGCCCCGGTCGCCCGCGCGCCCGAGCGGCTGGCCGGCGAGATCGCCACCATTCCCGGCGTGGCGACGGTGCAGTCGCGGGTGGTGGGCTCGGCGCTGATCGCGCTGCCGGGGCTGGATCTGCCGGTGCAGGCCACCGCCGTCTCGCTGCCAGACCGCGACGCGCCGCGGCTCAACGCCATCTATCTTTCGGACGGGCGCCTGCTCGACCCCGGCCACAGCGACGAGATCCTCTTGCTCGACGGGTTTGCCAAGGCGCATGGTCTTGGCCCCGGCGACCGCCTGAGCGCCACGATGAACGGGGCGCGGCGCAGCTTCCGGATCGTCGGGCTGGCCCAGTCGCCCGAGTTTCTCTACACCACCGCGCCGGGCGAGATGCTGCCCGACGACAGCCGCTTTGGCGTGATCTGGATGAGCCGCTCGGCGCTGGCGGCGGCCTATGACATGGACGGCGCCTTCAACGAGATCCTGCTGGGGCTGGCGCGCGGCGCCGATGAACAGGCGGTGATCGACGCCACCGACCGGGTTCTGGAGGGCTATGGCGGCCCCGGCCCCTATGGCGTGGCCGATCAGTTCTCCAACCGTTTCATATCAGAGGAGATTTCCGGCCTGCGCGCCTCGGGGGCGGCGGTCCCGCCCATCTTCCTCGCGGTCGCGGCCTTTCTGCTCTACATCGTCGTCAACCGGATGGTGCAGGCCGAACGCGAGGAGATCGGCCTGATGAAGGCCTTCGGCTATACCAATCTCGAGGTCGGCGGCTTCTATTTCAAGCTGGTGATGACCATCGCCATCGGCGGCGCGGCGCTGGGATGCCTGATGGGCATCGCCGGCGGGCGGGCGCTGATCGGGGTCTACACCCAGTATTTCAAGTTTCCGTTCCTGATCTTCCAGCTCGACCCCAACGCCTTCCTGACCGGGGTCAGCTTCAGCGTGCTGTCGGCCTCGCTGGGGGGGCTGCTGGTGCTGCGGCAGGTCTTTGCGCTGACACCCGCCGCCGCCATGCGCCCGCCCGCCCCCGCCGATTACAGCCGCACGGGCCGCTTTGGCGCCTCGATCACCCGGTTTCTCGATCAGCCCAGCCGCATGGTGCCGCGCCGGGTGGCGCGCCAGCCGGGACGGATGATCGGGGCGGTGATCGGGATCGGCGCCGGCATGGCGCTGACCGTGGCGATGCTGGGGATCTTCTCCGGGTTCCAGCGCACCATAGACCTGGCCTTCAACGTGGTTGACCGCAGCGATACCACGGTCAGCTTCATCTACCCGATGTCGCAGGACGTGGTCTTTGCCATCCGGCGGATGGAGGGCGTGATCGAGGCCGAGCCGATGCGCAACGTCGCGGTGATCTTTCGCAACGGCCCGAACAGCCATCAGGGCGCGATAACCGGACTGGTCGACGGGTCGCGCCTCACCCGCGCCATCGATGACCGCGTCGCCCCGGTGGCGATGCGCGAGGATGGCATCATCCTGACCAGCGCCCTGGCCAGGATCCTGGATGTGCAGGCCGGAGGAGAGGTGCAGGTCGAGGTGCGCGAGGGGCGCCAGCCGGACCTGGTGCTGCCGGTCGCGGCCATCGCCGAGTCGCTGATGGGGGCGCCGACCTACATGGAGATCGGCGCGCTCAACCGGGCGCTGGGCGAGCCCGGCCGCGTGTCGGCCGTGGCGCTGCGCATTGACCCGGCCCATCGCGCCGCGGTCTATTCCGCCTTGCGCGACATGCCCGCCGTGGCCGGGGTGAGCCTGAAATCCGATGCCGAGGCGGCGTTCCAGAAGCAGATGGACCAGGGCGCGGGCGCCATGCGCTTCGTGATGGGCGCGGTGGCCTTCGTCATCACCT
The DNA here is from genome assembly GCA_963205075.1 of Pseudomonadota bacterium. Lineage (GTDB taxonomy): Bacteria > Pseudomonadota > Alphaproteobacteria > Rhodobacterales > Rhodobacteraceae > KLAP22. The sequence continues at coordinate 56,527 of CAUJIU010000028.1, forward strand.
TCGGCATCATCTACAACGCCGCCCGCATCGCCTTTGCCGAGCGTGCGCGCGATCTGGCCAGCCTGCGCGTTGTGGGCTTCACCCGCGCCGAAGCCGCCTTCGTGCTGCTGGGCGAACTGGCGGTGGTGGTCATTGCCGCCCTGCCCATCGGCGCGGTCGTGGGGCGGCTTCTGTCGGCGCTGATCGCCGAGGGCTTTTCGACCGATCTCTACCAGATTTCCGCCAAGGTCGGCCCGGAGGCCTATGGCGTCGCCATGCTGTTCGTGCTGGGAGCGGCGGTGTTTTCCGGCTGGGTGGTCAAGCGCGATCTGGACCGGTCCGACCTGGTGCTGGCATTGAAAACGAGGGAATGACAACTCATGGCTAATCGCAGGAAACGCTCCCGTCTCGTGCTCACCGTGCTGGCCGCGGCGGTGATCGGCGGCGCGCTGACCTTCGCCTTCCGGGCCCAGCCGATGCTGGTCGATATCGGGGCGGTCGAGGTCCGGCCGATGATGTCGACCATCGACGAGGTCGGGCGCACGCAGGTGCGCAATCCCTACGTGGTCTCGACCCCGGTCGCGGGCCGGCTGCAACGGGTCGAGGTGCGCCCCGGCGATGTGGTCGAGCGCGGCCGGACGGTGGTGGCGCACATGCTGCCCACCAATCCGGCCGCGCTGGACGTGCGCACGCGCGAACAGGCCCGCGCCGCCGTCACCGCCGCCGAGGCCGCGCTGCGGGTGGCGCAGGCCGACTTCAACGCCGCCAGCGCCAATGCCGACCTGTCGGCCTCCGAACTGGAGCGCACGAGGCGACTGGCCGCGCTCGATATCGTCAGCGACGCCGCGCTTGAACATGCAGAGCAATCCGCGCGCGTCGCCGAGGCCAATGTCGATACCGCCAAGGCCGCCATCGCCATCCGCGAGGCCGATCTGGCCAATGCCCATGCCCAGTTGATCGGCTTTGACGATACCGGGCTGGCCAACGCGCTGGGCGGCGCCTCGCCTGACGCCTTCCCGCTCTATGCCCCGGCCGACGGGCGCATCCTGCAGGTGATCCAGCAAAGCGAGACCACCCTGCCCGCCGGCGCCCCGATCATGGAGATCGGCAATATCGAGAATGACCTCGAAGTGGTGGTCGATCTGCTTTCGACCGATGCGGTGGCGATCCGGCCGGGCGACGAGGTGCTGATCGAGGACTGGGGCGGCGCAGGCGTGCTGAACGGCAAGGTCCTGCGCGTCGACCCCTTTGGCGTGACCCGCTTTTCGGCGCTTGGCGTCGAGGAACAGCGGGTGCCGACGGTGATCTCCTTCACCAGCCCGCCCGAGGCGCGCCAGGGCCTGGGCCACGGCTACCGCGTGGAGGCCCGCATCATCACCTGGCAGGATGACAGCGCCCTGGTGGTGCCCTCTGCGGCCCTGTTCCGCGATGGCGCGGACTGGCAGGTCTTCGTCATCGTCGAAGGCATCGCCACCCGGCAGACGGTCAGTGTCGGCCACAACAACGGGATCGAGGCCGAAGTGCTCGACGGGTTGAAATCCGGGGACCAGGTGGTGCTCTATCCCGGCTCGGGCCTGACCTCGGGCACCGCCGTGGCGCTGCGCAGCATTCAGTAGCCCACCGCCACCGCGCGCAGGTGGCGGGCGAAATCGGGCTGGCCCATCAGCGCCCGGCAGCGGGCGAAGCGGCGGGCGGCATAGGCCGCGAAATCGTCGGCCTGATTGCCATCGGCCAGCTGGATCAGCCCCCAGAGCGTCCAGAGCAGGTCGCACATGGCCTTGTAGATCACCATCCGCCCGCGATCGAACGGCGCCGGGGCGGCGCCGAAATAGGCGCGCAGCAGCGCATCGTCCTGCGCGGCATCGAACTCGCCCTCGACCGAGAGATCGCCCAGATCCCACATCGGGTCGTTCATGCCCGAATATTCCCAGTCGACGATCCACATCCGTGCCCCGGTATCGAGGAAGTTCTCGCAGAGCGGGTCGCAGTGGCAGGGCACGAGCGCCACCGGATGCCGCGCCAGGGCCTCGCGCACCGCACCGGCCTCGGCCAGCACGTCGTGATAGCCCTCGGGCAGCGCCACCTCCTTGCCGTCCAGATGGCCCAGATAGCTGTCAATCATCGCGAACAGCTCGAAGCGGAAGGGAAACACCGCCCCGCTCCCGTGCAGCCGCGCGAAGGCCTGCCCGGCGCGTTCCGGCGCGCCGGGGCGGGTGCGGAACAGGTCCGGCGTCATGGTCGCGGCGTCCGGGACGAAGCGGGTCAGCATCAGGCCGGTCGCGGGGTCGTCATGGACCACGTCGGGGCTGACGCCCGCCGCGGCGGCGGCGCGGGCGGCCACGGATTCATTGGCGCGGTCGATATAGGCCTCGGTCCCCTGACCGGGCAGGCGCAGCACCAGATCGCCGGCGCGGAACACCATGTTGGTCAGCCCGCCAAGCCGCTCCACGGGGCCGTCATGGCCCGCGCAGGCGGGCAGCCCCGCCATGGCCTGGCGCGCCAATGCAATATCGTCCCGTCTGGTCATTCCGTCGCTCCGGCCCACAGCGAACCGGGCTTCACACGCGGCCAGCCTCGGCTAGAGTGATGATGCAACGAGACAGTTTGGCAGGCAAGGAGCCAGCGCATGGCGGGCGGACATCACGAGGGCCTTCTGGGTGCGGTCTATGGTGCCGCGGGCGCCGAGGACGTGGCCAGGATCTACGACCAATGGGCCGGGACCTATGACGCCGAGATGTCGACCGCCGGCTACCGCCACCCGACCATCGGGCTGGCGCTCCTGTCGCGCCACCTGCCGCGCGGCGCGGGCCCGGTGCTGGATGCCGGCTGCGGCACCGGGCTGATCGGCGAGTGGCTCGGCATCATGGGCTATCCGCAGGCCGAGGGGCTGGACCTGTCCGAGGGGATGCTGGCGGTCGCTGCCGCCAAGAACAGCTACCGCGCCCTGCACCATCTGGCCCTTGGCGGGCCGCTGCCGTTTCCCGACGGCGCTTTCGCCGGCATCATCTCGGTCGGGGTGTTCACCACCGGCCATGTCGGCGCCGAGGCATTGCCGGAACTGATCCGCATCTGCAAGCCCGGCGGCGCCATGGTGCTGACGGTCAAGACCACGCTCTGGGATGGCGGCTTCAGGGCCCGGATCGACGAACTGGTCGCGGCGGGCCGGGTCCGCATCGCCGAAGTCACGGCGCCCTATGTCTCGATGCCGGGCGAGGCCGGGACGGTGCCGAGCCTCGCGCTGGTGCTCAGGGTCGTGTGACTAGGCCCTGACCCGTGCGTTGGCGGGATCGACGAAAGGTTCAAGGCTGATGCGCGCGGGGAAAGGCTGGTTGGCGACCACCAGTTCGTAGCTGCCTCCGGTCAGGAAGTCGTCGCTGACCCCGGCCTCGTGGCGCACATAGCCGTAGCCGATGCTTTGCCCCACCGTGTAGCCATAGCCGCCCGAGGTGAGATAGCCCACCGGCGCGCCGTTGCGCAGGATGGTTTCGCGCCCCACCAGCACCACGCTGTCATCCGCGATCGAGAACCCCGCCATGCGCTTGGCCAGCGGCCGGGACGCCGCCGCCTCCAGCGCCTCCCGCCCGAGGAAGGGCGTGTTCTTGCGCAACTTGACCGCCCAGCCAAGGCCCGCCTCGAAGGGCGTGTCATTCGGCGTGATGTCGGACGACCAGGCGCGATAGCCCTTTTCCAGCCGCAGCGACTCGATGGCGCGGTAGCCCACGGGGCGCAGCTTCTCTGCCGCCCCGGCCGCCATCAGCGCATCGAACACCGCGCCAAGATCGTCGATCGGCACATGCAGTTCCCAGCCCAGTTCGCCGACATAGGTGATGCGCAGCGCCCGGCAGATCACGCCGCTGACAGCGATGCTCTGCACATGGCCAAAGGGGAAGGCCGCGTTCGAGACATCGGCCTCGGTCACCTTGGCCAGCACCTCGCGCGCCTTGGGGCCCATCAGCGACAGCGTGCCCCAGTCCTCGGTCACGTCGGTGAGGCTGACGCCGCTTTCGGGCAAGTGGCCGGCGATCCAGGCGAAGTCATGAGTGCGGAACCCGGTGCCGGTGACGATGTAGAACCGGTCTTCGGCCAGCCGCGCCACCGTCAGGTCGGCCTCGATGCCGCCCCGGCTGTTGAGAAGCTGGCTATAGGTCAGGCGGCCCACCGGGCGCGCGACATCGTTGGCGCAGATCCAGTCCAGCGCGGCGGCGGCGCCCGGCCCGGTCAGCTCGAACTTGGCGAAGGATGACTGGTCGAACACCCCGACATGGTCGCGCACATGCGCGTGCTCGGCGCCCACATGGGCAAACCAGTTCTGCCGCCCCATCGAATAGACATCGCGCGGCTCGACCCCCTCGGGCGCGAACCAGTTGGGCCGCTCCCAACCCAGCTTGGAGCCAAAGACCGCGCCCCGCGCCTTGAGCCGCTCATAGAGCGGCGAGACGATGCGCGGGCGGCCCGAGAGGTATTCCTCATGCGGGAAACCGATGGTGTAATGCTTGCCATAGGCCTCGGCGGTGCGGTCGCAGACCCATTGCCGGTCGCGGTGCATTTCCGAAAAGCGCAGGATATCGACCGCCCAGAGGTCAAGCGGCGCCTCGCCGCTCATCACCCATTCGGCCAGCACCCAGCCCGCCCCGCCGCCCGAGGCGATGCCGAAGGCGTTGAAGCCCGCGCCCACGAACATGTTGGCGCATTCCGGCGCGGCGCCGAGGATGAAGTTGCCATCCGGGGTAAAGCTCTCGGAGCCGTTGATCATCTGCTTGACGCCCACGGACTCGAGCGCCGGCACCCGCGCGATGGCCTGCTCCATATGCTGCTCGAAATGGTCGTAATCGTCGCCAAAGAGGCCGAACTGCCAGTCATCGGGCACGTCGCCCAGCACCCAGGGCTGCGGGTTGGGCTCGTAGCCGCCCATCACCAGGCCACCGACCTCCTCCTTGAAATAGATGCGCCGGTCGGGGTCGCGCAGGGTTGGCGCGTCCTTGGCGAGGCCCTCGATCCGCTCGGTGATGATGTATTGATGCTTGACCGGTTGCAGTGGCACGTTGATGCCGGCCATCGCCCCCACCTGCCGCGCCCATTGGCCGGCGCAGTTGACCACCCTGTCGCAGGCGATCTCGCCCCTGGTGGTGCGCACCGCCGTGATCCGGTTGCCCTGCATGGCAAAGCCCGTCACCCGCACATCCTCGTAGATGCGCGCGCCATGCATCCGCGCGCCCTTGGCCAGCGACAGCGTGATGTCGGACGGGCTTGCCTGCCCGTCGGTCGGCAGCCAGCTGGCGCCCACCAGGTCCGAGACATCCATCAGCGGCCACATCCGGGCCACTTCGGCGGGCGAGATCAGGTGCATGTCCATCCCGAAACTGCGCGCCGTGGTCGCCAGCCGCTTGTACTCGGTCCAGCGGTCGTCATTGGTGGCCAGCCGCAGGCAGCCGGTCATCTTCCAGCCGGTTTCGAGCCCGGTCTCGGCATCGAGCCGCTTGTAGAGATCGACCGAATATTTCAGCACCTTGGTGATCGAGGCAGAGGACCGCAACTGCCCGACCAGCCCGGCGGCGTGCCAAGTCGACCCCGAGGTCAGCTTGCCCTGTTCCAGGAGGATCACGTCGGCCTTGTGGTCGCGCGCCAGATGGTAGGCGGTCGAGCAGCCGATGATGCCGCCGCCGATGACGATGATCTGGGCCTGGGTCGGGAATGTCATTTGGGGATCTTTCCATGAATGGACTGGTAGCGGTCCACGAGTGCGTCGAGCGCGTCGAGATTTTCCTGTGCGTAGGCGTCGAAATCGACGCCCGGAGTCGAGAGATGGCGCTCGGACACCATGGCCCACATCGCCTCGCGCACCAGCGCCGCGCAGCGCATGGCATCGAAGGCGCGCAGGAAGTCCAGGGTTGGTTTGCGGCCCAGATAGGCGCGGATCAGGGTCCGGGCCTCGGCGTCCGACATGCGGGCGTTGGAGGCGGCGCTGGCCAGATCGAACATGGCGGTGCCAAAGCCCGCATATTCGAAATCGATCAGCCAGAGCCGCGCGCCGGTTTGCAGGACGTTGGCGGGCAGCATGTCGTGATGGCCGAAGATGATCGGCAAGGGCACCTGCGCCGCCTCCAGATGTGCGGCCAGCGCCAGCAGGCCGTCTATCCGCCCGGCCCAATGGCTCTGGCCCGCGCGGATGGTGCGGGCATAGTCGCGGATCACGTGGAAGGCGTCGAACAGGAAGGCCGGACCCGAGACCAGCGCCGGCATGTCGCGGTGAAACCGCGCCAGTAGCCCGCCCAGCGCCTGCGCACCGGCGCACATCGCCGCCGCATCCCAGGTCACCGCGTCGAGAAAGGCCGAGACCATGACGCCATTGGCGGAGTACTCCACCTCGGGCGCAAAGCCGGCTGCATGGGCGGCGCGGGCCACCATCACCTCGCGGTCGCGGAACACGTGATGGAACGGATAGTCATGGCCAAAGCGTACCACATGCGCCCCCGCCGCATCGCGCACCAGCCAGCTTTCGTTGGACAGCCCGCCGCTGAGTGGCTCGGCCACGATCTCGCCCTGCCAGCA
>CAUJIU010000029.1 GCA_963205075.1 Pseudomonadota bacterium
TAAGCTGGTAGAGCGACAGATGGTCCACGGCGAGGGCCAGCGCCTCCGAGAGTTCGGCGCGCCAATCCGCAACCGACTGGTTCTGCCGCGCATAGATCAGATCGAAACTGACCCGGTCAAACACCTTGCGGGCCACATCAAACGCCGCCATCGCCTCGTGCGCCGTGTGCAGCCGGCCGAGGGCGCGAAGCGCGGTATCGTCAAGCGCCTGAATCCCCATGGAAATCCGGTTCACCCCGGCATCACGATAGCCCGCGAACCGGCCCGCCTCGACCGAAGTCGGGTTGGCCTCAAGCGTAACCTCGAACGAATTGCTGACCCGCCAGGTCTGCCTGACGCGGTCCAGAATCGCTGCAACCAGATCGGGGTCCATCAGGCTCGGCGTGCCGCCGCCAAAGAAGACCGTACCGAGAATGCGCCCATCGGTCTCACGCCCGGCGCGATCAATCTCCGCCAGATAGGCCCGCCGCCACCGATCCTGGTCTATCGAGGCCGAGACATGGCTGTTGAAGTCGCAATAGGGGCATTTCGACTGGCAAAACGGCCAGTGCAGATAAAGCCCGAAGCCGCCTGATTGCCAATCCTCAGGCAAAACAGCCCTCGATCAGCTTGCGAAACGCATCGGCCCGGTGGCTGATCCGGTTCTTCTGCCAACGGTCCATTTCGCCGAATGTCTGCCCGAAACCCTCTGGCTGAAAGATCGGGTCATAGCCATGCCCCTGATCGCCGCGCATCGGCCAGACGATCTGGCCCGGCATCACGCCGGCAAACACCTCGCAATGCGCATCCGGCCAGGCCAGAACCAGTGTGCAGCAAAAGCGCGCCCGGCGCGGATAGGCGGCCCCGGCGGCCTCCAGCCTGGCCCAGGTCATCTCCATCGCCCGCCCGAAATCGCGCCCGTCCGGTCCTTCGGCCCAATCGGCGGTGTGAACCCCGGGCGCGCCGCCCAGCGCGTCGATCTCGATGCCGCTGTCGTCGGCCAGAGCCGGCAGCCCGGTGGCCCGCATCGCCGCCATTGCCTTGATGCGGGCATTGCCGGCAAAGGTGGTCTCGCTTTCGTCCGGCTCCGGCAGTCCGTGATCGGCGTTGGAGGTCAGGCGAATGGCATAGGGCGCCAGCAGGTCGGCGATCTCTTCCAGCTTGCCCCGATTATGGGTCGCAACCACCAGATCCTGCCCGACAAACCGGCGCGTCATGCCACGGCAGCCTTCTGGGCAGCCTCCAGCTCGGCCGCGCCCTTTTCTGCCAGCGCCAGCAGCGTCATCATCTGGTCCTTGGTGAAGGTCGAGCCTTCGGCCGACATCTGCACCTCGATCAGTTTAGATCCGGTCAGCACGAAATTGCCGTCTACCCCGGCCTCGCTGTCCTCGGGGTAGTCGAGGTCCAGCACCGCTTGCCCGGCAAACACCCCGCAACTGACCGCCGAAACCGGCACAACCAGCGGGTCCGAAAGGACCAGTCCCGCCGCCATCAGCTTGTTGACCGCCAGCTTGAGCGCCACCCAACCGCCGGTTATCGCGGCGCATCTTGTGCCGCCGTCGGCCTGGATGACATCGCAGTCAACCACGATCTGCCGCTCGCCCAGCGCCACCCGGTCAACGCCGGCGCGCAGCGACCGTCCGATAAGCCGTTGAATTTCCTGCGTTCTTCCAGATTGGCCTTCCTTGGCCTCGCGCCGCATCCGGGTATTGGTGGCGCGCGGCAGCATGCCATATTCGGCCGTGACCCAGCCAAGGCCCGAGTTCTTCATGAAGGGCGGCACCCGCTCGTCCACCGAGGCCGTGCACAGCACATGGGTATCGCCGACCCGGATCAGGCAAGAGCCCTCGGCATGGCGCGTCACGCCGGTTTCGATCGAGATTGACCGCATCTGGTCGTTGGCTCGTCCTGAGGGGCGCATGACAGGTCCTTTCACTCTGGTCTGGGCGCAGATACGCCGCAGGCCGCGCGATGCCAACCCCGATTGACGTTGCCGGCCCGAAGGCTTTAATTGGGCGGCCCCAAACGCGCAGAAACAAGAGCAGGTGGTTTCGGGATCGATATGGCAGACAAGGCGCAGATTCTGCAGGAGATGAACGACCGGTCCCGCGAGGTCTTTCGCCGGGTGGTCGAGGGCTACCTGGAATCCGGTGCGCCTGTGGGTTCGCGCTCGCTGACCCGCACGATGGACGAAAAGGTCAGCGCCGCCACCATCCGCAACGTCATGCAGGATCTGGAATATCTGGGCCTGCTGGGCAGCCCCCATATCAGCGCCGGCCGGGTGCCGACCCAGCTGGGCCTGCGCATGTTCGTCGACGGGCTGCTGGAGGTCGGGGATCTGAGCGGCGAGGACCGCGAGATGATCGACCAGACCGTCACCGGCAACGATTCCGACGTGACCACCCTGCTGGACCGCGTCGGCGCCGCGCTGTCTGGCGTGACCCGTGGCGCCAGCCTGGTCCTGACGCCCAAGCACGAAGCGGCGATCAAGCATATCGAGTTCGTCTCGCTCTCGCCCGAGCGGGCGCTGGTCGTGCTGGTGTTTTCGGACGGCCATGTCGAGAACCGGCTGTTTACCCCGCCGCCCGGACAGACACCGTCGTCGATGCGCGAGGCGGCGAATTTCCTCAATTCCTTCGCTCCCGGCAAGACCCTGGCCGAGCTGAGTGCGGCCCTGGCCCGCGAAATTGCCGCCCACCGGCAAGAGATCGACCAGCTGGCCCGCGCCCTGGTGGAAAGCGGCCTTGCCGTCTGGTCCGATCGTGGCGAATCGACCGAAAGGCTGATCGTGCGCGGCCGCGGCAACCTGATCGCCGATACCGAAGGCGCCGAGGGGCTCGAGCGGATCCGGACCCTGTTTGACGACCTGGAACGCAAGCGCGACATCACCCAGTTCCTCGAGCTTGCCGAATCCGCCGAGGGCGTGCGCATTTTTATTGGCTCGGAGAACCGACTTTTCTCACTTTCGGGTTCCTCTCTGGTCATTTCCTCATATATGAACGCCGACCGTAAGATCATCGGTGCGGTTGGCGTCATCGGGCCCACACGGCTCAATTACGGGCGCATCGTGCCGATCGTCGACTACACAGCGCAATTGGTCGGCCGCATGATTGCCGACCGGACCTGATACAGAAAGAAGAACGCATGGCCGAGCCGGAAACCGAACCGCAAACCCTGGACGAACTGGCAGCAGAAGCCGAGCTGGATTTCAGCGAGGCCGAACATGATGAGCTGATGGCGCTCAGGGCGGAGCGTGACGAGCTGAAAGACCGGTTCATGCGCGCGCTCGCGGATGCCGAAAACTCGCGCAAGCGCGCCGAACGCGACCGGCGCGAGGCCGAGAATTACGGCGGCTCCAAGCTGGCCCGGGACATGCTGCCGGTCTATGACAACCTGCGCCGCGCCCTGCAAACCCTGAGCGATGACCAGAAGGCAGCGCAGTCGGCGCTGATCGAGGGCATCGAGCTGACGATGCGCGAGCTTATCAACGTGTTCAAGAAACACGGGATCGAGCCGATCGTGCCGGAGGTCGGCGACCGCTTCGATCCGCAGGCGCACCAGGCCATGTTCGAGGCCGCGCTGCCCGGCACGCGGTCGGGCGACATCATTCAGGTGATGACCGAGGGCTTTTACCTGCACGACCGGCTGTTGCGGCCCGCGCAGGTCGGCGTTTCCTCGACCCCGGCCTCCTGAAGTCAGGTTCCGGGCGGCTCGAGCAGCGATTTCAGCTCGTAGATCAGCGCCAGCGCGTCGCGCGGGCTCAGCTCGTCGGGGTGGATATCGCGCAGCCGCGCCTCTGCCTGCGAGGTCTTGGCCCTGGCGCGCGGCTGCACCGGCGTTGCGGCGAACAGCGGCAGATCGTCGATAAGCGTCTGCCGCTTGGCGCCGCCCTCGCGCTCGCCCTTTTCCAGCGCCTCCAGTACCACGCGCGCCCGCTCGACCACCGATTGCGGCAGCCCGGCCAGCCGCGCCACCTGCACGCCATAGGACCGGTCGGCGGTCCCCCGGCGCACCTCGTGCAGGAAGATCACGTCGCCTTCCCACTCCTTGACCGTCACCGTGGCGTTGTCGACGCCTTCCAGCCGGCCGGCCAGCCCGGCCATCTCGTGATAGTGGGTGGCAAACAGGGTCCGGCATCTGTTGACCGCGTGCAAGTGCTCCAGCGTCGCCCAGGCGATCGACAACCCGTCATAGGTGGCGGTTCCGCGCCCGATCTCGTCGAGGATCACCAGCGCCCGGTCATCCGCCTGGTTGAGGATCGCGGCGGTCTCGACCATCTCGACCATGAAGGTCGACCGGCCGCGCGCCAGATCGTCGGCACCGCCCACGCGGCTGAATATCTGCGATACCAGCCCGATATGCGCTGACCTTGCGGGCACAAACCCGCCCATCTGCGCCAGAATGGCGATCACCGCGTTCTGCCGCAGGAAGGTGGACTTTCCGGCCATGTTGGGGCCGGTCAGCAGCCAGACCGGGGTTTCGGTCAGGTGACAGTCGTTGCCGACAAAGCTCTGTCCCTCGGCGGCCAGCGCCTGTTCGACCACCGGGTGCCGTCCTTCGGCCACGTCAAACGCCCGGCTGGCATCGACCATTGGCCGGCACCAGTTTTCCCGCCGCGCCAGATCGGCGAGCGCGGCGGCAACGTCCAGCTCCGCGAGGGCGCGCGCGGTTTGCGAGATTCGGGCAGACGATCCCAGAATCTGCCCACAAAGCCCTTCATAGAGCCGCTTTTCGATCTCGATTGCCCGGCCGCCGGCATTGAGGATCCGGGTCTCGAGCTCGCTCAGTTCCAGCGTGGTGAAGCGCACCTGGTTGGCCGTGGTCTGGCGGTGAATGAAGGTTTCGTTCAGTGGCGGCGCCAGCATCCGCTCGGCATGGGTCGCGGTGGTCTCGATGAAATAGCCCAGCACGTTGTTGTGCTTGATCCGCAGGGTCGCCACACCGCTGCGCCGGGCATAATCGGCCTGCAGTCCGGCGATGACCGATCGGCCGTCATCCCGCAATGCGCGGGCCTCGTCCAGCTCGGCGTCAACGCCGGGCCGTATCACGCCGCCATCGCGCACCAGCAACGGCGGCTCTGACACCAGCGTCTGGGCGAGCGCGGCGGTCAGGGCATCATGGCCTTCAAGGTCTGCCACCCGCGCCAACAGGGGCGGCACTTCGGCGCTCCGCAAAAGACGCGCAAGATCGGCAGCCTGGCCAAGGCTCTCGCGGATCGCGGCCAGATCGCGCGGGCCGCCCCGGCCCAGTGACAGTCGCGACAGCGCGCGCTCGATGTCATGCACCTGCTTCAGCGCGGCGCGCAGCGAAGCCAGTGTCGTCGCATCCTCGACCAGGGCCGCAACCGCCTCCTGGCGCGCGTGAATGACCTCGATATCGCAGGCCGGGCTGGACAGGCGCCGTTCCAGCAGCCTCCCACCCCCGGCCGTGACGGTCCGGTCGATGGCGGCGAGCAAGGACCCGGCGCGGCCGCCACCCATGGCGTGGGTCAGCTCCAGCGACCGCCGCGTCGGCGCGTCGATCTGCATGGTGCCGCCGGGCCGCTCCGCCACCGGCGGCCGGATCAGCGGCAGGTTGCCGCGCTGGGTCAGTTCCAGATAGGCGACGATGGCCGACATGGCGCCGATCTCGGCCCGGCCAAAAGCCCCGAAAGCGTCAAGGGTTTCCACGCCGAACAGGCCGGTCAGCCGCGCCTCGCCGGCGGTACTGTCAAAGGCGCCACGCGAGACCGGCGTGGCCGATGCGCCCATTTCAGACACTAACAAGGGCAAATCCGCGTCTGCCGCCTCTGACAAGAGCACTTCGCGCGGGGCAATCCGGGCAAGCTCCGGCCCCAGCCGGGCGCGCGAACAGGCGATGACGCTGAAGGCGCCGGTCGAGATATCGATCCAGGCCAGCGCGCCCTGATCGCGCACCTCGGCATAGGCCGCGAGAAAGTTGTGCCGGCGGGCGTCCAGCAACGAATCCTCGGTCAGTGTGCCGGGCGTGACCAGCCGCACCACGTCGCGCGCCACCACCGATTTAGACCCGCGCTTGCGGGCCTCGGCGGGGTCTTCCATCTGCTCGCAGACCGCCACGCGAAAGCCCTTGCGGATCAGGGTCAGCAGATAGCCCTCGGCCGAATGGGCCGGCACGCCGCACATCGGGATATCGTCGCCCAGATGCTTGCCGCGCTTGGTCAGCGCGATATCGAGCGCGGCCGAAGCCAGCACCGCATCGTCAAAGAACATCTCGTAGAAATCGCCCATCCGGTAGAACAGCAGCGCGTCCGGATAGCCCGCCTTGAGCTCCAGATACTGCGCCATCATCGGCGTCGCGGCTGCGCCGTCGTCGTTCATGCTGCCCCCCGGTCTGTCCGCTGAACCTAACCAGCAGATGTTAGCGACGAAAGCGCAAAACAGCCGGTTGCGGGCCCGGCCACCTTGCCGATAGCCTGCGCCAGGATCAGGAGGAGTGCGATCATGGCCAGAGCGAGATTCACCCGCGAGGACGCGCTGCGGTTCCATCTCGACCCCACGCCCGGCAAGTGGGAGATTCAGGCCACCGTCCCGATGACCACCCAGCGCGACCTGAGCCTGGCCTATTCGCCCGGTGTGGCGGTTCCGTGCGAAGAGATCTTTGCCCATCCCGAAACCGCATATGACTACACCAATAAGGGCAATCTGGTCGCCGTCATCTCCAACGGCACGGCCGTTCTGGGCCTCGGCAATCTCGGCGCGCTGGCCTCCAAGCCGGTGATGGAGGGCAAGGCGGTGCTGTTCAAGCGCTTTGCCGATGTGAACTCGATCGATATCGAGCTTGATACCGAGGACCCTGACGCCTTCTGCAACGCGGTGCGGCTGATGGGCCCCTCCTTCGGCGGCATCAACCTCGAGGACATCAAGGCGCCCGAATGCTTCATCATCGAGCAGCGCCTGAAGGAAGAAATGGACATCCCGGTCTTTCACGACGACCAGCACGGCACCGCCGTGATCTGCGCCGCCGGGCTGATCAACGCGCTGGCGATTTCCGGCAAGCAGATCGAGGACTGCCGCATCGTGCTCAACGGCGCGGGCGCCGCCGGGATCGCCTGCATCGAACTGCTGAAATCCATGGGCGCGCGGCATGACAATTGCGTGGTCTGCGACACCAAGGGCGTGGTCTGGCAGGGCCGCACCGAGGGCATGAACCAGTGGAAATCCGCCCATGCCATCAAGACCGACCTGCGCACCCTCGAAGACGCGATGAAGGGCGCGGACGTGTTCCTTGGCGTCTCGGCCAAGGGGGCGCTGACCCCGCAGATGGTGGCCTCAATGGCGCCCAACCCGGTGATATTCGCCATGGCCAACCCCGATCCGGAGATTACGCCGGAGGAGGCGCACGAGGTGCGCCCCGACGCCATCGTGGCCACGGGGCGGTCGGACTACCCCAACCAGGTCAACAACGTGCTGGGCTTTCCCTACCTGTTTCGCGGCGCACTCGACATTCATGCCCGCGCCATCAACGACGAGATGAAGATCGCCTGCGCCAGGGCGCTGGCCGAACTGGCGCGCGAGGATGTGCCCGACGAGGTGGCGATTGCCTATGGCCGCAAGCTGAGCTTCGGGCGGGACTACATCATCCCGACGCCGTTCGACCCGCGGCTGATCCACCGCATTCCGCCCGCCGTCGCCAGGGCCGGCATGGCGACCGGCGTTGCCCGGCGACCGATCGTCGACATGGAAGGCTACAGCCAGGCGCTAAAGGGCCGGATGGACCCGACCGCCTCGATCCTGCGCGGCATCCAGGACCGCGCCCGCGCGGCGCAGGCGACGGTGATCTTTGCCGAGGGCGATGACCCGCGCGTGTTGCGCGCCGCGGTGATGTATCAGCGCAACGGGCTCGGCAAGGCGCTGGTGGTCGGGCGCGATTACGATGTGGCCGACAAGCTGACCGCCGAGGGGATGGCCGATGCCGTGGGTGAACTCACCATCGTCAACGCCGCCAATACCGAGCACCTGGAGGCCTACAAGGAGTTCCTCTACGAACGGCTCCAGCGCAAGGGATTTGACCGGCAGGACATTCACCGGCTGGCCGCCCGCGACCGGCACGTGTTCGCCGCCCTGATGCTGGCCCATGGTCATGGCGACGGGCTGGTCACGGGGGCCACGCGCAAGTCGGCGCATGTGCTGGAACTGATCAACCACGTCTTTGACGCCCAGCCGGGCTCGGGCGCTGTCGGCATTACCGCGGTGCTGCACAAGGGGCGCATCGTGCTGATCACCGATACTTTGGTGCATGAATGGCCAGACGAGCACGACCTGGCCGATATCGCCGAGCGCGCCGCCAACGTCGCCCGCGACATGGGGCTGGAGCCGCGCGTTGCCTTCCTGTCCTTCTCGACCTTTGGCTACCCGGTGTCGGAGCGGGCCACCAAGATGCATCAGGCGCCCAAGGTGCTCGATCAGCGCGGCGTCGATTTCGAGTATGAGGGCGAGATGACGGTCGATGTGGCGCTCAATCCGCGTGCGCAGGAAAACTATCCGTTCTCGCGGCTGACCGGGCCGGCCAACGTGCTGGTGATGCCGGCGCGGCATTCGGCCTCGATCTCGGTCAAGCTGATGCAGGAGATGGCCGGGGCCACCGTCATCGGGCCGATCCTCGCCGGTGTCGACAAGCCGATCCAGATCTGCTCGACCGTGGCCACCGTCAACGACATCTTCAACATGGCCCTGCTGGCCGCCTGCAAGGTCGGCTGAGGCTACTGGAGGCGGCGGTCGCGCGCGGCCAGCAGTTTCAGCCGCAGCGCGTTGAGCCGGATGAAGCCCTGCGCGTCCTTCTGGTCATAGGCGCCGGCGTCTTCCTCGAAGGTCACATGTGCCTCGGAATAGAGGCTATGCTCGGACCAGCGGGCAATGGTGCGCACCGAGCCCTTGTAGAGCTTGAGCCGCACGGTGCCGGTGACATGCTCCTGGCTCTTGTCGATCAGCGCCTGCAGCATCTCGCGCTCGGGCGAGAACCAGAAGCCGTTGTAGATCAGCTCGGCATAGCGCGGCATGATCGAATCCTTGAGGTGGCCGGCACCGCTGTCGAGCGTGATCTGCTCGATGCCACGATGGGCTTCCAGCAGGATGGTGCCGCCGGGGGTCTCGTAGACGCCGCGTGATTTCATGCCGACAAAGCGGTTTTCGACCAGATCGAGCCGGCCGACCCCGTGCCTGCCGCCCAGCTCGTTGAGGCGGGTGAGAATGGTGGCGGGCGACATCGTTTCGCCATTGATCGCCACGGCATCGCCGCGCTCGAAGGTGATCTCGATGGTCTCGGGCGTATCGGGGGCGTCTTCGGGATGGACGGTGCGCTGGTAGACGTAGTCCGGCGCTTCGTCGGCGGGGTTTTCCAGCACCTTGCCCTCGGACGAGGTGTGCAGCAGGTTGGCATCGACCGAAAACGGCGCCTCGCCGCGCTTGTCCCTGGCAATCGGGATCTGGTTTGCCTCGGCAAAGGCCAGCAGCCGGGTGCGCGAGGTCAGGTCCCACAGCCGCCAGGGCGCGATGACCTTGATATCGGGGTTGAGCGCATAGGCGCTGAGTTCGAACCGCACCTGGTCGTTGCCCTTGCCGGTCGCGCCATGCGCCACCGCATCGGCGCCGCACTCGGCGGCAATCTCGACCAGCCGCTTCGAGATCAGCGGCCGCGCGATCGAGGTGCCGAGCAGGTAGAGCCCCTCATAGAGCGCATTGGCGCGGAACATCGGGAACACGAAGTCACGCACGAATTCCTCGCGCACGTCCTCGATATGGATGTTTTCCGGCTTGATGCCCAGCAGCACCGCCTTTTGCCGCGCGGGCTCCAGCTCTTCGCCCTGTCCGAGATCGGCGGTAAAGGTGACAACCTCGCAGCCATATTCGGTTTGCAGCCATTTGAGGATGATCGAGGTATCCAGACCACCGGAATAGGCGAGGACGACTTTCTTGGGGGCGGTCATGGGATTCTCCGTTCGGGCAATGGGCATGCGACACGGGCGCAGGCGATAAAGGGTTTCGTGGGTCAGGGCAAGCTGGCCACGTTGACCATGCCGGCCGGCTCGTGCCAACTGGCGCGACCCGAATTTTCAGGAGGCGCGCATGGGCTGGCAACTGATACGGCACGCGGTGGCGATGATCTGGCGCAACCGGCGGGATGCGCTCAAGGTCTCGGTCGGGCCGCTGGTCATCGGCACGCTGGCAATTTTCCTGCTGGGCCGGGTGACCGGGCTGGGCGGCATCGAGCGCGACATCCTGTTCGGGGCTGACCCGGGCGCGCTGTCACCCGGCGCCGCCGGCCTGGTCCTCGTGGGTTCCGCCATCTACCTGGTCGTCGTGTCCTGGATCGCGGTGTCCTGGCACCGTTTCGTGCTGATCGAGGACTATCCGGGGCTGCTGCCCGCCCTGCCGGCCCGGGTGGTTGCCGCCTATGTCTGGCGGTCCATCGTCATCGCCTTCCTGCTGATGCTGGCGCTGGTGCCGGTCGTGCTGGCGGTCGGCGTGCTTTCGGTGGTTCTGGGCATCGACCAGACCGCGATTGGCCAGCTTGGCCTCGCGGCGGTGATCGGGACCGTGCTGGGCTATCTCTGGCTGCGGATCGCGTCGGTGTTGCCGGGGCTGGCCGTCGGCAGGCCGCTGTCGATCCGCGGCGCCTGGGGCGCGACATCGGCGCTTTCGGCGGCGATCTTCGGGGCTTCGGCGCTGTTTGTGGCCTTCAACATCCTGGCCGCGATGCTTTCGGCGGCGCTCTTTGGTGCCGGGCCGGTGCGGATCGTGGCCGAGATCACGATTTCCTGGGCCACGATGATGGTCGGGGCCAGTCTGGTGACCACGGTCTACGGGCATGCGATCGAGGGGCGGCCTCTGTCAGCGGGCTGACCGTCGCAGCCAGGCGGCCAGCATGGCGCGGTCGCCGGAATTGGCCAGCAGGCGCAGGGCCTCGTCGGCGCTCAGCCACAGCGGCGTGTGGCCGGCCTCGGTTGCCGGGCCAAGCCGTACCGCCGGATAGGCCAGGTAGATCTGGCAGAGCTTTTCGGCCCACAGATCGTATTCCGGCATGTAGGTGAACCGGCGGAAGGCGCCCAGGCGGAGGGGGTTGGCGATGCGCCAGCCGGTTTCTTCCAGCACTTCGCGATGCAGGGCGCGGATCGGGTCTTCGCCCTTGTCGATGCCGCCTCCGGGCAACTGGATCTCGGGCCTCGGCTCGGCCTGGAATGTGGTCAGGAACTTGCCGCCGCGCTCCAGTATGGCGTAGACGCCGGGCCGCAGCCGGTAGCGTTGACCCGGCCGGATGGCCTCGCCATGACGTCTGATCACCCTGCCACCCCTTGGACCCCGGCTTGCTCCGCCTATATGGAACACGGTATGCCAATCCCACTCGTTTAAGGAAAGCCCATGACGCTCGGCGCTCGCATAGCCTGGGACGACACCGTCCTGCCATTTCAGCTTGACCGCTCCGATATCCGGGGCCGGGTCGCGCGGCTCGACGGGGTGTTGGACCGCGTGCTTGAACAGCACGACTATCCGCCGCTGATCGAGGCGCTGGTGGCCGAGATGGCGCTGCTGACCGCGTTGATCGGCCAGACGATCAAGCTGCGCTGGAAGCTGTCGCTGCAAGTGCGCGGCGACGGCCCCGCGCGGCTGATTGCCACCGACTACTATGGCCCGACCGAAGACGGCGCCCCGGCCCGGATTCGCGCCTATGCGAGTTATGACGCCGCGCGGCTCGATCCCGAAGCCGATCCCTTCAGCCAGATCGGCAGCGGCTACTTTGCCATCCTGATCGACCAGGGCGAAGGGACCGAGCCCTATCAGGGCATCACGCCGATTGCCGGAAGCTCGCTTTCGGCCTGTGCAGAGACTTATTTTGCCCAGTCCGAACAGATCCCGACCCGATTCGAGCTGAGCTTTGGCAAATCGATGCTTTCGGGCGGGCGCAATGGCTGGCGTGCCGGTGGCGTCATGCTCCAGCACATGCCCAAGGCGTCGCCGCTGCTGGCCGGTGACGGCGCATCGGGCGAACAGGGCCTGCTGAGCGCCTTTGACGTTCTGGACGAGGAAGAAGGCGAGAACTGGCGCCGCGCCAACATCCTGCTCGACACGGTCGACGAGTTCGAGCTGATCGGCCCGGTGATCCAGCCGACCGAGCTGCTGGTGCGGCTGTTTCACGAAGAGGGCGCGCGGGTGTTCGACCCGCAGGCGGTCAGCTTTGGCTGCTCCTGCTCGTCCGACAGGGTGCGCCAGAGCCTGTCGATCTATTCGGCCAAGGACATCGCGCACATGACCACCGCCGAGGGTATCGTCACCGCCGATTGCCAGTTCTGCGGCGCGCATTATGAATTCGATCCCGAGACGCTCGGGTTCGAAGCCAAGCGTGAACACTGAGCTTCGCCATTCACTGATCCGGGCGTTGGCCGCTGACGGCCAGCGCTCCTCCGATTTCGACCTCAACCCCGGCGCGCCGGCCCCGGCGCCGCAAGCGCTGCGGCCGGCCTCGGTGCTGGTCGCGGTTACCGCGCGAGGGACGGTGCTGCTGACCAAGCGCTCGGCGCGGCTCAAGCACCATCCGGGCCAGATCGCATTTCCCGGCGGCAAGCAGGACGATACCGACCCGAGCCCCCAGGCCGCCGCCCTGCGCGAAACCGAAGAAGAAATCGGGCTGCCGCGCGCGCAGGTCGAAATTCTGGGCAACCTGCCCAGCCACGAAACCGTCACCGCCTATCGGATAACGCCGGTGCTGGCCCTGGTGCGCGGCACGTTCACCCCGGTGCCGGAAGCCGGCGAAGTGGACGAGATTTTCGAGGTGCCGCTGGCCCATCTGATCGCGCCCGCCAACTACCGGGTCGAGGGCCGCTACTGGCGCGGGCAGTTGCGGCATTACTACGTGGTTCCCTACGGGCCCTATTACATCTGGGGCGCAACCGCGCGGATCCTGCGCGCCCTGGCGGATCGGATGGCGCCATGACCCGGATCACCGCCGACTGGCTCGATGCTCCGGCGACGCGCGCGGTCTGCGCGATGCTGACCGGGGCCGGGCATCAGGCCTGGTTTGTCGGCGGCTGCGTGCGCGATGCGCTGCTGGGACGCGAGGTGCTGGATCTGGACATCGCCACCGATGCGCGCCCCGCGCGGGTGGTCGCGCTGGCGGCCGCGGCGGGGCTGCGGTCGGTGCCGACCGGGCTCGAGCACGGCACCATAACGGTGATCGCGCAGGACACGCCCTTCGAGGTGACGACCTTCCGCCGCGATGTCGAGACCGATGGCCGCCACGCGGTGGTGGCCTTTGCCGACACGCTGGACGAAGACGCGCATCGGCGGGATTTCACCTTCAACGCGCTCTATGCCGCACCTGACGGCACGGTTCGCGACCCATTGGGCGGGCTTGCCGATCTGGCGGCGCGGCGGGTGCGCTTCATCGATGACGCCAAGACCCGCATCCGCGAGGATTACCTGCGCATCCTGCGGTTCTTCCGGTTTCATGCCTGGTATGGTGATCCGCTGGGCGGGCTCGATGCCGAGGGCCTCGCCGCCTGCGCCCAGCTTGCCGCAGGGCTGGAGCGGCTTGCCCGCGAGCGGGTCGGCCATGAGATCCTGCGCCTGCTGGCGGCTCCCGATCCGGCGCCTTCGGTTGCCGCAATGGCGGCTTGCGGGGCGCTCTGGCGCGTGCTGCCCGGCGCCGGCGCCGCCACCCTGACGGTGCTCGTGCATATGGAACAGGTGCTGGGGCTGGCCCCCGATCGCGTCCGCAGGCTGGCGGCGCTGGGCGGTCAGGATCCGGCCGGGGCGCTGCGGCTGTCCAAGGCGCAATCCCGGCAGCTTGCCCGCCTGACCGGCGCGGCCCAGACCGGGACCGGCGCGGCGGAACTTGGCTATCGGCTCGGGGTGGACGAGGCCCATTCGGTCATCGCGCTGCGGGCGGCGATGGCGGGGCAGGAGCCCGATCCGGGCGCGCTGCAACTGGCACGGGACGGGGCGGGCCACCGCTTTCCGCTGCGCGCCGCCGATCTCGCGGACCGCCACACGGGGCGGCAGCTGGGCGAGGCGCTGCGCCAGGCCGAGGCGCGCTGGATCGCCAGCGGCTTTCGCCTGGGGCGCAAAGATTTGCTGGCCTGACAGTTTTCTCTGGCAACAAAGCAGGATATACCTGCCAGACATTTACCAGAGGCGCTGATGTTTCGGTACTTCGAAGGCCTCGTCGATCCCTATACGCCGTATCAGGAGACCGACCACCCGCCGCAGCGGCTCTGGCCGTTTCTGCGCGAATACGCACGCCCGTTTCGCAAGGTGTTCTGGGTCACCGGGGTGATGTCGGTCACGGTTGCGGTGATCGAGATCTGGCTGTTGTCCTACATGGGCCGCATCGTCGATCTGCTCAGCGGCGCCGAGCCTGCCGCCTTTCTGGCCGATCACGGTCTGGAACTGATCGCGGTCGCGGTGTTCATCCTGTTGCTGCGGCCGGTCCTGCAGGCCGCGCAGGTGGCGCTGCTGAACAACGGCATCATCCCCAACTTCGGCACGCTGGTCCGCTGGCGGTCGCACCGGCATGTGCTGCGCCAGTCAGTCGGCTGGTTCGAGAACGATTTTGCCGGCCGCATCGCCAACCGGATCATGCAGACCCCGCCGGCGGCGGGCGACGTGATCTATCAGATCTTCGATGCGGTGACCTTTGCCATTGCCTATCTGGTCGGCGCGGCGGTGATGCTGGGCGATGCCGATCCGCGCCTGATCGTGCCGATGCTGGTCTGGCTGATCCCGTACATCTTCCTGATGCGGTGGGTGGTGCGCCGGGTCGGCGTTGCCTCGCAGGCCTCATCCGATGCGCGCAGCGCCGTGACCGGGCGCGTGGTCGACAGCTACACCAACATCCATTCGGTCAAGATGTTCGCCCATCATGACCGCGAGGTGAACTAC
>CAUJIU010000030.1 GCA_963205075.1 Pseudomonadota bacterium
CGTCCGCACCCGTCCCTGGTTGCGCTTGCGCCGCGCCGAGATGCCCTCGACCGCCCAGCGCGCCTCGGCCTTGATCTTGCGGTCGAGCTTGTGGCGGGCAAGGTCTTCTTCTTCCCAGACCTTGTCGCGCCAGACCTCGAAGCCTTCAAAGCCGGTTTCCTGACGGCGCACGGCGCCGCGGTCGATCCAGAGCGTGGCGCGGGTCAGCGCCCGCAGGAAGGCGCGGTCATGCGAGATGATGACAAAGGCCGCGCGCGTGGCCTTCAACTCGGCCTCCAGCCAGGAGATCGCGGTGATGTCGAGATGGTTGGTCGGCTCGTCGAGCAGCATCAGTTCCGGCGCCTCGGCCATCAGCTTGGCCAGCGCGGCGCGGCGCCTTTCGCCGCCCGAGGCCCTCGCCGGATCGGCGGCGGGGTCGAAATGCAGCCCTTCGGCCACCACGGCGATCCGGTAGGCCTCGGCCGCGGGCAGGCCGCTGGCGGCATAGTCGCCCAGCGTGGCAAAGCCCGCCATGTCGGGGTCCTGCTCCATGTAGCCCACGGTCACGCCGGGCGCGCGCACCCGCTCGCCCCGGTCGGGCTCGATCAGCCCGGCCATCACCTTCATCAGCGTCGACTTGCCTGACCCGTTGCGCCCCACCAGCGCCACCCGGTCGCCGGGCTGCACGTTCAGCGACAGGCCGTCAAAGACCGGATCGCCGCCAAAGGTCAGCGAGACGTCGGATATCTGCAGGAGCGGTGCGCGTGCCATGGCGGTCAGCTAAAGCGCGCCCCGGTCAGGCGCAAGGCCCGACCGCTCTATTGCGCCAGCGCCCGCAGCGCCGCCGCCCGGCGCGGCGGCACGCTGGCGATCTCCAGCGCGGTAAAGACGTGCAGGGTGTTCATCCGGCGGTCGATCACCGCCTGCGCCCCGACCCAGCCGCCCATCGCCAGATAGGTGCGCAACAGCGGCGGCAGGCGGCGCAGCGCCTGCGCGCCCTCGGGCCCGACCGGCAACGGCCCGTGCAGCGGCGCGGTCTCGCCGGGGCGGGCGGCGGGCCGCCAGGCCGGCGGGCCCAGATGCCGCGCGGCCAGCAGGGCAAAGCTGGCGCCAAAGGGCGCCGGATCGGTGCCGGGAAAGCTCGAGCAGCCAAACAGCATCCGGACCCCCGCCGCGTCCACCAGCCGGGTCAGCGCGCCCCAGGCGATGCGCAGGATATCGGGATCAAGCAGGTCAGGGTGGCAGCAGAACCGCCCCAGCTCGGCCATCGGGGCCGCATATCCGGCCAGACCCGCCAGGTCGTAGCTCTGCGCCGAATAGCTTTCGCCCAGCGCCCGGCCACCGGGCAACAGCAGCAGCCGGAAGCAGCCGACGGTCTGGCCCGTGCCCTGATCCTCGACCAGCACATGCCGGCATGGGCCGTCAAACCGGTCCTGGTCGCGCCCGTCCGGGCTGGCCTGCGCGCCGCCGCGCTCCATGAAGCACAGGTGCCGGAAGCGCTGCGCGGTCTCGATATCGTGATCGGTTTCGGCCAATCTGGCGCGGTAACGTCCCTTGCGCAGCACCTCGGTCATGATCTGGGGTCTTGGAGTTGCGGCATTTCCGACTACATTTCAGGACATTGTTGGCAAGAGGTATACAGCGACATGGACAAGATCGTGAAGTCAGATGCCGAGTGGCGGGCCGAACTCAGCGATCTGGCCTACAAGGTCACCCGCCGCCACGGCACCGAACGCGCCAACAGCCATGACGATTTCCCCAAGGATCCCGGCACCTTTTGCTGCCGGTGCTGCGGCGCGCCGCTGTTTGCGCAGGCAACCAAATATGACAGCGGCACCGGCTGGCCCTCGTTCTTTGCGCCCCTGTCCGAGCAGGCGGTGGGCACGAGCGAGGATCGCGGGCTTTTCATGCGCCGGACCGAAGTGCATTGCGCGCGCTGCGAGGCGCATCTGGGGCATGTCTTTCCCGACGGACCGCAACCCACCGGCCTGCGCTACTGCCTCAACGGGGTGGCGCTGACCTTCGAGCCGGACGCGACCTAGCAGCGCCGGACGCGATCAGTTGGACCCGAGGAAGTCCGCGGCGTTGACCCGGCCGAAATTGCCCAGAAGCTGGCGGATGAAGGTGTGATCGGCCACGTTGTCATCGGTGACGCGGCGCGACAGCACGATCACCTGGCCGTCCTGCAGGCCATAGGTCTCGATATTGGCCACCCGGTCATTGGCGTCAAACAGCACCGCCAGCACCTCGCGCTCGATCTCGCGCGGGGCGATGTAGCCGTAATGGCGGAACACCGACGACACGTAATAGGCCCCGCTGCTGTCGAGCACGCCGCCGGCGGTAGGGGTGCCCAGAAGTTCGATCACCTCGGCGCGGGTGGTGCGCCCGACCACGATGGCGCTCAGCTCCTGTTCGGAGGGCGTGTAGCCGTGGTAGCGCAGCTGCGGCGAACAGGCGGTGACCAGTGCGACGGCACCGATCATCACAGAGCGACGCCAGCCATTGCGGACCTGTCCGCGCGAATTGGTCATCCCTGCCCCCTTGCCATGATCGTCACTCGATCTTATCCGGCTTATATCAAGCCCGGGCCCCTGTTCAAGAATGGAAGCACCCATGACTGGCACCCATATGCTGCGGCTGGACGATCTTCCCAACCGCAAGCCGACCCATTTCACGCTGGCCCCCGACGCGCCGGCGCGTGCCGCGCTGGCCGATGCGCTGGGTATCGTGGCCATCCGCAAGCTGCGCCTTGCCGGCAAGATCTCGCCGGCGGGCAAGCGCGACTGGCTGCTGGAGGCCGAACTGGGCGCGACGGTGGTGCAGGATTGCGTGGTCACGCTCGAACCCGTCACCACCCGCATCCAGGAGCCGGTGCTGCGCCGCTACCTGGCCGAGCCGCCGCAACCGGGCGCCGGCGAGGTCGAGATGCCCGAGGATGACAGCATCGAGGCGCTGCCGCAGGTGCTCGATCTCGCGGAAGTGATGGCCGAGGCACTGGCGCTGGCCCTGCCCGCCTTCCCGCGCGCGCCGGGCGCCGAACTGGGCAACGCGGTCTTTGCCGACCCCGGCGTCACCCCGCTGACCGACGAGGCCATCAAGCCTTTCGCCGGGCTCGCCGGTCTGCGCGACCAGCTCGACGAGGGCGGCGACGACGAGGAATAGGCCGCGCGGCGGCGCAAAACCGGGGCTTGCGTCCCGAAAAAATGGCACTATGTTCCGCCGCTCTTTCAGATCGGTCTCGACAGGGTGGCCTGCATGGCATAAGACCCGCCGAGTCAGATACATCAGGGCCATGCGCCCCCTAAAACCGAGGTTGAGACATGGCCGTCCAACAGAACAAAGTCTCCAAGTCGCGCAGGAACATGCGCCGCGCCCACGACGCTCTCGTGGCCGCAAACCCCAACGAATGCCCCTCCTGCGGCGAGCTGAAGCGCCCGCACCATGTGTGCCCGTCCTGCGGTCATTACGCGGACCGCGAAGTGGTTGCGAAGGCGGCGGAAGTCGATCTGGACGAAGACGCGGCGTAAGCCGCGCCGCTGGCCGCCGGGTATGAACACTCTGTCGGAGACCCTTCCGAAAGAGATCAAGGGCCGCGCGGTGGTTCTTTCCGTTGACGCCATGGGTGGCGATTCGGGGCCTGCGACCATCGTCGCGGGCCTCAAGCGTTTTCTGGCGGCCCATCCGGATGCGCGGGTGATCCTGCACGGACCGGCCGAGGTGCTGACCCCCATGGTCGACAAGCCCTGGGCCGGGGGGCGGGTCACCGTCCGCCACGCGCCCGACATCGTCGCCATGACCGACAAGCCCAGCCAGGTGATGCGCCACGGGCGGCAGACCTCGATGTGGTCGGCCATCGACAGCGTCGGCACCGGCGAGGGCGCGGTCTGCGTCAGCTGCGGCAATACCGGGGCGCTGATGGCGGTGTCGATGTTGCGGCTGCGCAAGGTCGAGGGTGTCAACCGCCCGGCCATCGCCTGCCTCTGGCCCTCGCGCAATCCGCAGGGCTTCAACGTCATGCTCGATGCCGGCGCCGATATCCGCGCCGACCAGGACGATCTGCTGACCTATGCGCTGATGGGCGTCTCCTATGCCCGCAACGGTCTGGGCATCGCCCGGCCGCGGGTCGGCCTGCTCAATGTCGGCGTCGAGGAGCACAAGGGCCGCGCCGAGCTGAAGGTCGCCCATGACCTGATCGGGCGCGCCGCCGACCGGGGCGAGTTCGACTATGTCGGCTTTGTCGAGGGCGGCGACCTGCCGTCGACCAAGGTCGACGTGATCGTCACCGACGGTTTCACCGGCAACGTGGCGCTGAAGACCGGCGAGGGCACGGCGCGGCTGATTTCCGAGCTGCTGCGCAAGGCGTTTCTCAATTCCATCATGTCGCGGCTGGCCGCGTTGTTCGCGCTGTCTTCGCTGGCGCGTTTCCGCCGCCGCATCGACCCGCGCCGGGTCAATGGGGGCGTGTTCCTCGGGCTCAACGGCACGGTGATCAAGAGCCATGGCGGCGCCGATGCCACCGGGGTCGAGGCCGCGCTCGACCTGGCCTATCGTCTTGCCAGTTCGGGTTTTTCCGACCGGCTGGCCAAACGGGTTGCAACCGCCGCCGGCCTTGCGCAGGATGTGGTTCCGGTGCCCGACACCGGGGCCCCGCCCAGCGACGAGGATGACCAGACCCCATGACCATCCGTTCAGTCGTCATCGGCGTCGGACATTACCTGCCCGATCGCGTGGTCGAGAACTCCGAGTTCGAAGCGACGCTGGACACCACCGATGAATGGATCCGCTCGCGCTCGGGCATCGAGCGGCGGCATTTCGCGGCCCCTGACCAGCCGACCTCGGATCTGGCGATCCGCGCCGCGCGCGCGGCGCTGGGGAATGCGGGCCTGACGGGCGCCGATATCGACGCGATCATTCTGGCCACCTCGACCGCCGACCTGACCTTCCCCTCGGCCGCCACCATGGTTCAGGGCGCCATCGGCATGACCGGCGGCTTTGCCTTTGACGTGCAGGCGGTCTGCGCCGGTTTCGTCTACGCGCTGACCACCGCCAATGCCCTCATCCAGGCCGGTTCGGCCAGACGGGTGCTGGTGATCGGGGCCGAGACATTCAGCCGCATCATCGACATGACCGACCGCGCCACCTGCGTGCTGTTCGGCGACGGGGCGGGCGCGCTGATCCTGGAGGCGCAGGAAGGCACCGGCAGCGCGTCGGACCGGGGCATCCTCGCCACCGACCTGCATTCGGACGGCACCTTGCGCGACCTGCTCTATGTCGATGGCGGGGTCTCGACCCAGAGCACCGGCTACCTGCGCATGGAGGGCAAGGAAGTTTTCCGCCATGCCGTTGAAAAGCTGGCCGAAACCGCCCATGCCGCGCTCGGCAAGATCGGGCTCGGCGCCGATGACGTCGACTGGGTGGTGCCGCATCAGGCCAATATCCGCATCATCCAGTCCACCGCGCGCAAGTTGGGCGTGGGCATGGACCGGGTGGTGGTGACGGTGCAGGACCACGGCAATACCTCGGCGGCCTCGATCCCGCTGGCGCTGTCGGTGGGAGTGGCCAACGGCCAGATCAAGCGCGGCGAACTGCTGGTCACCGAGGCGATCGGCGGCGGGCTGGCATGGGGCGCGGTGGTGCTGCGCTGGTAGGCGAAGGTCCACCGCCAGGGGCGCCCGACAAGCCCTTGATATTGACTCTGAAAATTGGCTGATCCACTCTGACGGGAAAATGGGGGCCGGAAGCATCCGGCCCATAGAACCGGTCCGTCCGCCAACACCTGCGGAGAGGGCCCTGAACGGGGATGTGAAATGGCCGATAAGACCCTGACCCGAATGGACCTCGCCGAGGCCGTTCACAACGAAGTTGGCTTGTCTCGCAACGATAGCGCAAACCTGGTCGAATCCGTTCTGAGCCATATCAGCGATGCGCTGGTGGCCGGCGAGTCGGTCAAGATCTCGTCCTTCGGTACCTTTTCGATCCGCGACAAGAGCGC
Source organism: Pseudomonadota bacterium (assembly GCA_963205075.1). Classification (GTDB taxonomy): domain Bacteria; phylum Pseudomonadota; class Alphaproteobacteria; order Rhodobacterales; family Rhodobacteraceae; genus KLAP22. Next base: position 5,972 of record CAUJIU010000030.1, read on the forward strand.
GCGGGTCGGCCGCAATCCCAAGACCGGAGAGGAAGTGCCCATCCATCCGCGCCGGGTGCTGACCTTCCGCCCCTCGCATCTGATGAAAGACCGGGTCGCGGCAGGCAACAAGGGCTGAGCGCATGGGCAAGTCCCAGTCGGCATTCCGAACGATCAGCGAAGTCTCGGAGTGGCTGGACACGCCCGCCCATGTGCTGCGCTTCTGGGAAAGCAAGTTCAGCCAGATCAAGCCGGTCAAGCGCGCCGGGGGCCGTCGCTACTACCGGCCCGAGGACATGTCGCTGCTGGGCGGCATCAAGACGCTGCTGCATGAACAGGGCATGACCATCAAGGGGGTGCAGAAGCTGCTGCGCGAACAGGGCGTGCGCCATGTCTGCGCGCTCGGGCCCGACCCGCTCGACCCCATCGAGATCGACCTGGAGGGTGAATTCACCCCGGCCCCCGATGAGGACGAGGACGAGGCCACCACCGCCAAGGTGGTCAGCCTGCAACCCCGCCGCAAGACCCGCCAGGCCCCGCCCCGGCTGGTCGATGACCGCCCGAGCGCGCCAGCGCCTGCCGCCAGGCCGCCCGAACCGGCCGCGGCGCCCGCGCCCCGGCCGCCGGTGCCGGGGCTGCTGGGGCTGATCGCCGCCCGCCGCCGCGGGCCGCTTGGCAAGAACGCCCGCAAGATCGCCCCGCTCGTGCAGCAGTTGCGCGACATCAGCGCCCGCATGGCCCGCGACTAGCCGCGCTTGTTGCGCATCCCGGCGGTCTTGGTCACCCGCCCGTCCGCGACCAGCGCCGCAAATTCCGGCCCGCCGCTATCCACCAGCGCTATGCGCGACTGCGCATCGGCATTGATGCCCCAGCCATAGCTGCGCACCAGCGCCGAGGCCCGCAGGCAGGCTTGCGGGCGGGCCAGCATCTCGGCCCGGAGCGCGGGATGCGCGTTCTCTGGCAGGCCGCGCCGGGCGGCGGCAACCGCCACCAGCAGGTCATCGCTGGTCATCGCATAGGGCGCGGCACTGAGCAGCGCATGCTGGAGCGCCGCGATGGTGCCGGGGCGCGGCGGCACTGTTCCGCGTGACACCGGGCAGTCGGTGGAAGGCGTGATCAGCGTGCTGAGGTAGTTGGTGCTGTACATGGATTTCCTTCCGTCCCGCCATCATATCAGCCCGAACACGATCCCGCCAAGCGGTCTGCTTTTACGGCTTGCCCTCTCGGTCAAAACCGCTATGAACACCGGCGTGTCGGGCTATAGCGCAGCCTGGTAGCGCGTCCGTCTGGGGGACGGAAGGTCGCAGGTTCAAGTCCTGCTAGCCCGACCAAAAACCGCCCGCCCGGCTTGCCGTGGCGGGCGTTTTTGTGGAGGATGGCGACGTGACCGGGGTTATTCCAAGCCAGCGCATCCGCGCCATGATCGCCGCCGGCCAGATCGCCGCCAGCCCCGATGTCCTGCCCGCGCAGATTCAGCCCGCCAGCCTCGACCTGCGCCTTGGCCACACCGCCTATCGGGTGCGCGCCTCGTTTCTTGCCGGACATGGCCGCAAGGTGGCCGACCGCCTGGCCGAGTTCGAGATGCACCGGGTCGATCTGACCGCAGGCGCGGTGCTGGAAAAGGGCTGCGTCTACGTGGTGCCGCTGATGGAGCGGCTGGACCTGCCGCAGGGCATTCAGGCGGTGGCCAACGCCAAATCCTCGACCGGGCGGCTGGATCTTCTGACCCGCACCATTACCGATGGCGGGGTCGAGTTCGACCGGGTCGGTCCGGGCTATTGCGGGCCGCTCTATGCCGAGATCTGCCCGCGTTCGTTCAGCGTGCTGGTCCGGCCCGGCATGCGGCTGAACCAGATCCGCTTCCGCGAGGGGCATGGCGTGCTCGATGATGCCGAACTGGCGGCGCTGCACGCGCAGACACCGCTGGTCAGCGGCCCCGCCTCGATCAGCGAGGGACTGGGATTTTCGGTCGATCTGGCGCCGCAGACCGGCACGCTGGTGGGCTACCGCGCCAAGCCGCATACCGGGGCGATCGACCTCGACCTGATCGACCATTACGACCCCGCCGAGTTCTGGGAGGAAGTGCACAGCCGCGATGGCCGCATCATCCTCGACCCCGGCGCCTTCTACATCCTGGTCAGCCGCGAGGCGGTGACCATCCCGCCCGACCATGCCGCCGAAATGGCCCCCTATCTGGCCATGGTGGGCGAGTTCCGGGTGCATTACGCCGGGTTCTTCGATCCGGGTTTTGGCCATTCCGATGCCGGTGGCGAGGGGTCGCGCGGGGTGCTGGAAGTGCGCTGCCACGAGGCCCCCTTCGCGCTGGAGCACGGGCAGGTGGTGGGCCGGCTGGTCTATGAGCGGATGGCAGAGGTGCCCGACCAGCTTTACGGGCGCGAGATCCGGTCGAATTACCAGGGACAGGGGCTGAAACTGTCCAAACATTTCCGCGCAACGGGGCGCTGAGTGCGGCCCGAGGGGTTGAACGGGCCGGGTCCGGACCCGAAATAAAGGTAAACCCGTGGCCGGGATCCTCCTCGCCGCACAGGAGGGACAAGGCTTTGGAGTATCTGCTGGTTCTGGGTGGCATGGTGGCGCTTTTCGGCGGCGGCGACATGCTGGTGCGCGGCGCGGTGGCGGTGGCGCAGGACTTCAAGGTCTCGCCCATGGTGATCGGCCTGACGCTGGTGGGGTTCGGCACTTCGGCGCCTGAACTGCTGACCAGCCTGCAGGCGGCCTTTGCCGGGGCGCCCGACATTGCCATTGGCAACGTGGTCGGCTCCAACATTGCCAATATCCTGCTGATCCTCGGGGTCTCGGCGCTGATCGCCCCGGTGCTGATCCGCCGCGACACGCTCATGCGCGACGGCGGCATCCTGATTGCAACGACCGTCCTGACCATCGGGCTGATGGCGTTCGGCTCCATCGGCCGTCTGGCCGGGCTGGTGCTGATTGCCGGACTCCTGGCCTTTCTGGCCATCGCCTTCCTGACCGATGGCGAAGGCGACGGGGACCTGCCCGAGCCATCCGCCAATTCCAGCACCCTGCGCGCCTTCCTGACCTTTGCGGTCGGGCTGGTGGTCACGCTGATGGGGGCCAAGTTCCTGGTGCAGGGGGCCATCGTCATGGCCACCAATCTGGGGGTGAGCGAGGCGGTGATCGGGCTGACCGTGGTGGCCATCGGCACCTCGCTGCCCGAACTGATCACCTCGGCCATGGCGGCGCTGAAGGGCAGGAGCGACGTGGCCGTGGGCAACATCATCGGCTCGTGCATCTTCAACCTGCTGGGCATTCTGGGGCTGACCGCGCTGGTGCATCCGCTGTCGGTGGCGCCCGAGATCATGGCCTTTGACGTCTGGATCATGGCTGCCGCGACCGCGCTTCTGGTGCTGGCCGGGATGTTCCTGGGCCGGATCGGGCGCGGCATGGGCGCCGCGATGGCGCTGGCCTATGCCGGATACATCGCCTTTCTGGCGCTCTAGATCCGGATCAGCCGGCGCACCAGCCGCAGCGCCATCTTGATCTGCCGGGCGCGCTGGCCACGCCCGAAGACCGTATGGATGACGATGTTGAGCGTCCGGCCCAGCAGCATCCTGAGCAAGATGATGAGAAACCGCAGCATGGCTCAGTCTCCGAACATGTCTGATTGATCCGCGTCCTCCTCGTCCGGCTCCTCGCCCGCAAGCGGCGCGGCGCCGGGCGGCGGGCGGCTGTCGAGCAGACCGGCGGCGCGCAGCTCTTTCAGCCCCGGCAGGTCGCGGGCGCTTTCCAGCCCGAAATGGTCGAGGAAGGTCTGGGTGACCACGAAGGTCACCGGCCGCCCCGGCGTCATCTTGCGCCGCCCCAGCCGGATCCATTCCAGCTCGATCAGCTGGTCGACGGTGCCGCGGCTGACGCTGACACCGCGGATCTCCTCGATCTCGGCCCGCGTCACCGGCTGGTGATAGGCGACGATCGCCAGCGTCTCGATGGCGGCGCGCGACAGCTTGCGGGTCTCGATGGTTTCCTTCTGCATCAGGAAGCCCAGATCGGGCGCGGTGCGAAAGGTCCAGGCATCGCCCACCTTGACCAGCCGCACCCCGCGCCCCTCGTAGCGGCGGCGCAGAAGTGCCAGCGCCTCGGCCGGGTCGCAGCCATGCGGCATGCGGTCGATCAGCCCCGACAGCGGCACCGGATCGGCGGTGGCAAACAGGATGGCCTCGACCATGCGCTCCTGCTCGGCCATGGGCGGCGCCTCGAACAGGCTCTTTTCGGGAGTGTCAGGCATCGGGGCGGCTCTTTCTGCGGATCTCGATCGGGGCGAAGGTGTCGGACTGGCGGATGTCGATATGGCCTTCCTTGGCCAGTTCCAGCGAGGCGGCGAAGGTCGCGGCGGTGGAGGATCGCCGCCGCGCCGGGTCGATCTCCCAGCCTTCGGGCAGGTAGGAGGTGAGGTCGGTCCAGTCGCCGGCAAAGCCGATCAGGCCGCGCATCCGCTCCAGCGCCTGCTCCATGGTCATCACCGCGTCGCGGTCGAGCACGAAGGGGCGGAAATCGTCATGCGTGCGCACGCGGGCATAGCCCTGCATCAGGTCCAGGAGCGTGGCGGTATAGGTGATGCGCCGCACCCGGCTCACGTCCGATGTCATGCCGCGGGCAAAGAAATCCCGCCCCAGCTGGTCGCGCGCCATCAGTTGCGCGGCCGCCTCGCGCATGGCTTGCAGGCGTTCCAGCTGGAAGGCCAGATGCGCCGCCAGTTCCTCGCCCGAGGGCCCGGCCTCCGACGGGTCGGGCGGCAGCAACAGCCGGGATTTCAGGAAGGCCAGCCAGGCCGCCATCACCAGATAGTCGGCGGCCAGTTCCAGCCGCAGCGCCTTGGCCTGCTCGACAAAGGCCAGATACTGGCGCGCGAGGTCGAGGATCGAGATCTGGCGCAGGTCGACCTTCTGGGTGCGCGACATGGTCAGCAACAGGTCAAGCGGCCCCTCATAGGCGCCCAGATCGACGATCAGCGCCTCGGCGGCCAGTCGGTCACCAAGGCTGGGCGTGTCTTCCTGGAACTCGTTGCCGGTCACCTGCCGCCTCCGTTCAGAAGCGCTGCAAGCTCTGCCTCAAGGGCCGCGATATCAACCGGCTCGGGGTCGCGCCTCAGGGCAAGTGCGGCGGCGGCGCGGCGGCTTGCCCCGGCGCCCATGGCGCCGCAGGCGGCCACCACCTCGGCCATTTCCGCCATCTTGCCGTTGCAATGCAGCACCAGATCGCAACCGGCGGCGATTGCTCCGGCGCTGCGCGCGGCCAGCGGGCCGGACAAAGCCTGCATCGAGATGTCATCGGTCATCAACAGCC
>CAUJIU010000031.1 GCA_963205075.1 Pseudomonadota bacterium
CAGCCGCACCAGCAGCGCCGCCATCACGCATTCGCTGGCACGGGTGGCGCCATCGGCGATCTTGAGCGCCACGCCAATGCCCTGTTCCGGGATGATGGCCACGAAGACGCCCTCGGCGCCGGTCTTGATCGTGACGCGGCCATTCGTGGCGCGCATGATCTCGGTGCAGGCGCGGCCCTCGCCGGCGACCAGTTCGGGATAGGCCGCCATGGCGCGGGTCAGCGTTGCGGCCGCGCGCGAGCGGGTGTCGTTGCGCTGGCCGGCAGTGGCAAAGAAGCTCATGGCGCGTGCCAGCCCGTGCAGGCTGGTGGCGTGGTTGGGGGCCGAGCAGCCATCGATGCCGAAACCGGGGCTGGCCTCGCCGGTCACCTCCTCGAAGGCCGCCTTGACGGCGCGCTGTACCGGGTGGTCGATCTCGACATATTCGGGGCCGGCCTTGAGGTGGCGCGAAAGCGTGAGAAAGCCCGAATGCTTGCCCGAGCAGTTGTTGTGATAGCGGCAGGGTTGCTGCCCGGCGATGATCAGCGCGTCGCGCGCGGCAATGTCGCGCGGCACTTCGGGGCCGCAGCGGAAATCGTCGTCGCTCAGGCCAAGCTGCGCCAGCCAGGCGGTGACGTTGCGGCTGTGCAGTTCCGCGCCCTGATGGCTGGCGCAGGACAGCGCCAGTTGCGCCTCGGTCAGGCCAAAGGCCCTGGCCGCGCCGCTCTCGATCAGGGGCAGGGCCTGGAGCATCTTGCAGGACGAGCGCGGAAAGATCGTGGCCTCGGCATCGCCCCAGGCCTCGATGATCTCGCCCGCGCCGTCACAAATGACCGCATGGCCGCGATGCACGCTTTCCAGCCTGCCGCCGCGATAGAGTTCGACCATTTCAACCGGCTGCGACATTCTTTCCCTCTCGGCCCGGCGGCATTCCGCGCAGGATTGTGACCCAAAGGGCTTTCCCCTGTGGGCGGTTTGTTGCTATCCCTACTGGTATCGGGTTGAAATCGTCTCGGCCAGACGAAATGGTGCCAACAGAACGCGCCTCGGGTCGGGACAGAGTGAGGCAGACGGCTTGGAGGCTGAAGTCATGACGTCACAACTGACACGCGCGATCGGGATGTCGGTCGCCCTCTTGATTGCGGGCGCCGCCACGGCCCAGGAATCGGAAAACCGGGTCGCGGCCAATACGGACTGGAGCGTCTTTGTCGAAGGCGATCCGACCGAGTGCTGGGGCGTCTCGGCTCCCAAGGAATCCACCTATACGCGCGACGGCCAGTCGGTTTCGGCGCGCACCGATCCGCCGCATCTGTTCGTGTTCTACCGCCCCGCCGAGGGCGTGACCGGGCAGGTCGCCTATACCGGCGGCTACGCCTTTGCCGGTGGCTCGACCGTATCGCTGGCCGTGGGCGACACCACGTTCGACCTGTTCACCGAAGGCGCTTGGGCATGGCCCGCGACGCCCGAGGACGATGCCCGCATCGTTGCCGCCATGAAGGGCGGCGCCGAGGCGGTGGTTGCCGGGCGCTCGGGCCGGGGAACGGTCGTGACCCACAAGTTCTCGCTGCTGGGCTTCACGGCATCGGTTGACGAGGCCGCGCGCCGCTGCGCCGGCTGAGAGGGCCGGCCAGAACTGGGGTTTGGCAGCGGATCGGGAATAGTCTATAGGACGCGTCTGATCTGACGAGGCCCCGACCCATGACCGCCGAAAACGCCCCGAGCGCACCGATTACCCAGGATGTGCTGACCCTGCCGCGCAAGCTGCCCGAAGGGCCGGTCAACCTGGTCGGGCTGACGCGCGACCAGATGCAGGCGGCGCTGATCGCCGCAGGCACGCCCGACAAGCAGGCCCGGATGCGGGTCAACCAGGTCTGGCAGTGGATCTACCATTGGGGCGTGCGCGATTTTGCCGCCATGACCAACCTGGCCAAGGATTACCGCGCGCTTCTGGCCAGCAATTTCGTGATCGCCCTGCCCGAGATCGTGACCAAACAGGTTTCCGAGGACGGCACGCGCAAATATCTGGTGCGGATCGCCGGCGGCCACGAGGTCGAGATCGTCTACATCCCCGAGGAAGACCGCGGCACGCTGTGCATATCGTCGCAGGTCGGCTGCACGCTGACCTGTTCGTTCTGCCATACCGGCACGCAGAAGCTGGTGCGCAACCTGACTGCGGCCGAGATCATCGGCCAGGTCATGCTGGCCCGCGACGATCTGGGCGAATGGCCGGTCCCCGGCGCGCCAAAGGACGAGACCCGGCTCCTGTCCAATATCGTGCTGATGGGCATGGGCGAGCCGCTTTACAATTTCGACAATGTGCGCGACGCGATGAAGATCGCCATGGACCCCGAAGGCATCAGCCTGTCACGGCGGCGCATCACCCTTTCGACCAGTGGCGTGGTGCCCGAGATTGCCCGCACCGCCGACGAGATCGGCTGCATGCTGGCGATATCGTTCCATGCCACCACCGACGAGGTGCGCGACAAGCTGGTGCCGATCAACAAGCGCTGGAACATCGACGCGCTGATGACGGCGCTGGCGAGCTATCCCAATGCCTCGAACTCCGAGCGCATCACCTTTGAATATGTGATGCTCAATGGCGTCAACGACACCGACGCGGACGCGCATCGGCTGATCGCGTTGATCCGCAAGTACAATGTGCCCGCCAAGATCAACCTGATCCCGTTCAACGAATGGCCGGGCGCACCCTATACAAGGTCGTCCAACAACCGCATCCGGGCCTTTGCCGACATCATCTACAAGGCCGGCTATGCCAGCCCGATCCGCACGCCGCGCGGTGAAGACATCATGGCGGCCTGTGGTCAGCTCAAGTCCGCGACCGAGCGGGCGCGCAAATCGCGGGCCCAGATCGCATCCGAGGCCGGGCTCTAGCAAGTTCGCTTTGCGCTTTGTCCAAGCCGCGTTATAGCGAGGGCAAGAGCAGGAGGCTTGCGGAATGACCGGACATCTCACGATTGGCGGAATCGAATTCGAGGTCCTGCCAGTTCCGGGCAAATTCGTCGAAGCAATCCTCACCGACAGCCTGATCTTTCGCGGCGTCTGGCGCGATGTCTATGCCTGGGACGCGGCGCGGCAGGTTGGCAAGACGCTGGTCCCGGTGACGACGGCAGGCGCGACGCCCTTGCCCAACGGCATCGTCTTCTACGTGCCGCGGGTGCTGCCCGGCGGGCAGATCGCGCTCAACGAGGCGGCCTCGACCCGCATGGCCGACCGGATGCTGGCGCTGGTCGATGCCAGCTCGATCACCGAGCTGACGCGGGCGCTGACCGAGGTGGTGCAGCAACCCCAGAAGAAGCTGCCGCTTGAGGTGTTCGCGGTGCTCAACAAGGTGGCGAGCTACCGGCTGCGCATGCATCTGTCCTTCGCCGTGGTGCAGATCCGTCACCGCGCCGAGGACCTCAGCGCCTATATCTGCCTGCCCTCGCGGGTGGCCTTCCACCCCGAGATCGTCACCTTGGTTGATGAGGAGGGCTATCAGGAACTGGTCGCCGAGGACCGCTCGATCCGGCACCTGTCGGCCGAATTCGCGGTGCCGTCCAAATCCGCCACCAATGCGGCGCTGCGGCGGGTGGCGCTGCGGCGGCGGATCGAGGAGCTGCGCGATGCCATCGCCAGCGCCAGCCCGATCCGCGACGCCGAGGCGGGCATGGCCATGGACCGCCTGCGCGACGCGCTGACCCGCGCCGACGAGGAGTGGGAGGCGCTGGCCAGCTAGACCAGCGCCGGGGGTTCTCAGGCCAGCAACGCCCGCGCCTGCGCCGGCGACAGCGCATCGGGACGGGTGCAGGTGGTGGTCATCTCGACGATTCTGCGGGTCTCGCCCGATTTCAGGATCGAGGTCATCACGTCAACCGCATGCACCGCCACGTCGATGTTGCAGCGGAACTGGCGGCCTTCGGCAATGGCGGTCGCCATGTCGGCCAGACCGGCGCAGCGGTAATTGGCGCGCTCGGTGCCGCTGCCGTCCTTGGCATTGGGCACGCCGAATGGATGGTCCCAGCCCGGCAGCTCAGAAATGACCGCATCCTTGCCGGCAATCTCGACCGCGCCGCCGAAGAAGTTGGGGTCGGGCACGAACAGCGATCCGGTCTCGCCATAGAGCTCCATGTTGGCGTGGCGGTGCTTCCAGACATCCCAGCTGGCGCCAAGCGTCACGATGGCGCCGTTATGGAATTCCAGCAGCGCGTGGATATTGGTGGGGGTGTCGACCGGCACCGTCTCGCCGTTGCGCGGCCCGTTCGAGATGGTGCGGGTCTTGAAGGTGGTCGAGGTCATGGCCGAGACCGATTTCACCGGCCCGATCAGCTGGATCAGGTTGGTGACATAGTAAGGCCCGATATCGAGCACGGGGCCGGCGCCCGGCTGGTAGAAGAAATCCGGGTTCGGGTGCCAGTGCTCCATGCCGTGGCCCATGACGTGGCAGGTGCCGCCGATGATGCGGCCAACATTGCCGTCGTCAATGGCGGCGCGGGCCAGCTGGTGCGCCCCGCCAAGGAAGGTGTCCGGCGCCGAGCCGACCTCAAGCCCTCTGCCGGCTGCCAGATCGCGCAGGGCCTTGCCCTCGTCCAGCGTCAGCACCACCGGCTTTTCGGAATAGGCGTGCTTGCCCGCCTTGAGGATGCGGGTCGAGACCTCGTAATGCACCGCCGGGATGGTCAGGTTGACGATCACGTCCACGTCGCCCGCCCTGAGCAGGTCATCGACCGTTTCGGCGCGCAGGTTGTATTCGGCCGCACGCGCCCGCGCGGCGTCCATGTTGATATCGGCCACCGCCTTGAGTTCGAGCGATTTGAAGATCGGCGCGAATTTCAGGTAGGTGGTCGAGATATTGCCGCATCCGATGATGCCGACGCCCAGCTTGGTCATTTCTTGTTGTCCTTCAGAATGCGCTGACAGCGGCGAAAGAGCGGCTGGCAAAGCGTTTGTGGTCGTTGGGATTGTCATGCTCGATGACCATGCGGGTGATCCCGGCGGCGTCGATGGCGCTCTTGATCGGTGCCCAGTCGATGGTGCCGTGGCCCACATCGGCCCAGCCGTCCTCATCGGCGCATTGCCCGTCGGGCGCGATATCCTTGACATGCACGGCGACGATGCGGCCCGCATACTTCCTGATCCAGGCGACCGGATCGTGCCCGGCAACGGAGACCCAGCCCAGATCAAGCTCCAGCTTGAGATCATCGGAGGCGGCGGCAATCAGCTCCAGCGGCAGGTCGCTGCCATCGACGGCATCGAACTCGAAGGCATGGTTGTGCCAGCCGAAGTCAAAGCCCGCGTCCTGAATGGGCTTGCCGGCCTCGGCCAGATCCTTGCCGAACCTGGCCCAGCCGGCAGCCGTTGTCGGGCGCATCTCGGGCTTGATCGCGGGGACAAGGACCGCGCTCATCCCCATCGTGCGCGCGACGTTGATCGCGGCCTTGGGGTCGGTCGAGACCATGTCCCAGCCGAAATGCCCGGTGGTCATGCTGAGACCGGCAGCGTCCAGCCTGGCGGCCAGATCGGCCGGGTCGGCATAGAGGCCGCCAAAGCCCTCGACCTCGCGGTAGCCGATCTTGGCGAGCATCGCCAGCGTGGCCTCCAGCGGCGGGAAGTTGCGCGAGCAGTAGAGTTGGTAGGAGATCGAGGTCATGGTCTTTCCTTTCAGTCGTCGGCGCGCGACATGGTGGCGCTGTGCAGGTCACGCAGAACAAAGCGCGGGGCCGCGCCGGGTTCGTCGGGGGTGAAGGTGATATCGGCGGGGTGGCCGGGAAAGAGCGCGAAGGCATTGGCGCTGAACCGGCCGGGCAGGTCTGCCTCGACGGTGGCAAACAGCGCCAGCGCCTCGGCGCCCAGCGTCAGGTGCCAGATGCCGTCGATCTGCGCCGCGTCGCAGGTCAGGCGCGGGGGCAGCAGGTCATAGCTCTTGTAGGGTTCGGGCGCGAAGACATCGCCGCTCGCCGTGCCGTCGCTGCCCTGCCAGGTGAAGGCCAGCAATTCGTCGGTCGCCAGATCGGTGCGCGCCAGCGCCAGCGCCTCGACCGCCCGGTCGGCCACGTTGACGGTCGCTGTCGCCAGTTCGCGTGTCTGACCTGCCGGGTTCACCGCACGCGCCGTGACCGTCAGTTCCAGCGGCTCCATCCGGTCATTGACGGCGCGCAGCAGGATATGGTCGCCCGAGGGCACCGCGCTGACCAGCACCGGCTGGAAGAAGTGGCGGGCCATGTGGTGCAGGAGCTTCCAGTTGCCGCCGTGGTCGAGCGAGGACCAGGAGCAGACCGGCCAGGTATCGTTGAGCTGCCAGATCAGCGTGCCCATGCAATGCGGCTTGTTGCTGCGCCACTGGGTGACGGCGGTCTTGATCGCCAGCCCCTGCTGGACCTGGCTCAGCCAGACGAAATCCTCGAACCGCTCCGGCCAGCGGAAATAGCGGAACATGGTCTCGGCGATGCGGGCGTTGCCGCCGGCATTCTTCTGGTGGCTCTCGAATACCGGGGCGGCGATGTTCCAGTCGGCCGGGTCGGCAAACTTGCGGATGGCGGACAGCGAAGGATAGGACTGAAAGCCGAATTCCGAGCAGAAACGCGGGTTCACGTCGCGGTAATGGTCGAAGTCCTTGCCCTCGTGCCAGACCGACCAGAAATGCATGTCGCCGGAACTGTCGTCATGCCAGGCGTCGCCGAAGTTGAGCGGGCCGGAGGTGGGCGAGGAGGGCCACCAGATTGCGCTCGGGTCGGTCTGCCTGAGGGCCTCTTCGATGGCGCGGTTGAGCCGGTCATAGTTGACCAGATAGCGGTCGCGATCCTTGCGGCTTTCGGGGAACCAGGTCAGAGCGCCGACCAGTTCATTGTCGCCGCACCAGAGCGCGAGGCAGGCATGGTGATGCATCCGGGCGACGTTGTCGCGCACCTCGGCCTGCACTTCGGCGAGGAAATCGGGGGTGGAGGGGTAGAGCGAGCAGGCAAACATGAAGTCCTGCCAGACCATCAGCCCCAATTCGTCGCAGATGTCATAGAACCAGTCCGCCTCGTAGCGGCCGCCGCCCCAGATGCGGATCATGTTCATGTTGGCATCGACCGCCGATTGCAGCAGCCCGCGCGTGGCCTGCGGGGTGATGCGGCCGGCAAGCGCGTCGGCGGGGATCCAGTTGGCGCCCTTGGCAAAGACCTCGTGGCCATTGACCCGGAAGGCAAAGCGCGACCCGGCGCTGTCGGTGTCGGTCATGAGTTCCATGTTGCGCAGGCCGATGCGGCGGCTCTGCGTGGCGGGGCCGAGGGTGACATGCAGGTCATGCAGAACCTGGGGCCCAAGCCCCGCGGGCCACCACAGGGCGGGGTCCTCGATCTCGAACTCGGCGGTGATCGGGGTGGCGCCTGCCGTGCCGGTCAGGGTCTGGCCCGCGAATTCAAAGCTGTAGTCGAGGCCCGCGCCGCCGGTCACATGCGCGCTGACCGATAGGCGCGCATGGCCGGGGCTGTGGGTCTGCGCGACCTCCAGCCGGTCGATGCGGGGCGCGGCCGAGGGCTCGATCCGCAGGTCGCCATAAAGCCCGAACGGGGCCAGCGCGATGTTCCAGTCCCAGCCGAAATCGCACTGCACCTTGCGCAGCATGTTGCCGTTGGGGATCGGGTTGTTGCTGGCGGAAAAGGGCACGAAGAACGGCTGCGTCGCCTGGCGCTCGGCCCCGGCCCGGACCGGCGAGCGGAAAGTGATCTCGATGCGGTTTTCACCCATGCGCGCGGCGCCGGCCAGCGGCACCCGATAGGTGCGAAAGCTGTTGGCGGCGTCAAGAACCTGATGGCCGTTGACCCGGACCGTCGCCACCGTGTCCAGCCCGGACAGCACCAGATCAACCCCGGTATCGTCCAGATCGAAGCTGCGGGTGACGGTCCAGTCCCGCTCGCTGATCCAGCGCAGGTCATATTCGTTGCGGCCCCAGTAGGGGTCGGGGATCAGCCCGGCCGCGTGCAGCGCCGAAATGCCGTCGCCGGGCAGGTCGATGTCGCAGCGGTGCTCGCCGGTCTGGTCGGACAAGGCCCAGCGGCCGGCCAGCGAGCCGCCCGCCGGTTGGATGGATGCTGTCAAAGCCGGACCTCGGACTCCCTGGCAAACAGCGAGGCGCGCGCCGGATCGATGCCGATCGTCAGCGTCTCGCGGTTGCGCAGTTGCGTTTGGCCATCGACACGGATGCGGAAGGGTTCGCCCGCGACCCGCACCCAGACCAGCGTATCGGAGCCCATGGGCTCGATCAGCTCGACCTTGGCCTCCATCTTGACCGGGGCATTGGCGACCAGTTCGCCGGTGATCACATGTTCGGGCCGGATGCCGATGGTGACGGCCTGGTCCGGCGTCTGCGCCGCCTGGAACTCGTAGCCCTTCATCGGCAGCCTGACATCGCCCTTGACGAAGGCGCCGCCCTTGAACTCGCCATCGAGGAAGTTCATCGACGGGCTGCCGATGAAATCGGCGACGTATTTGTTGAGCGGCTTGTTGTAGATCTCGTGCGGGGTGCCGAGCTGCATGATGTTGCCGCCCTTCATGATCGCGATCCGGTCGGCCAGCGTCATCGCCTCGATCTGGTCGTGGGTCACATAGATCATGGTGTTCTGCAACTGCTCGTGCAGGCGCTTGATCTCGACCCGCAGGTCGGCCCTGAGCTTGGCATCGAGGTTGGACAGCGGCTCGTCGAACAGGAACACATCCACGTCGCGCACCAGCGCGCGGCCACTGGCGACGCGCTGGCGCTGGCCGCCCGACAGGGCGCCCGGCTTGCGCTGCAACAGCGGCTCGATCTGCAGGATCTCGGCGGCGCGGGCCACGCGTTTCTGGATCTCGGCCTTGGGCATGCGCGCATTGCGCAGGCCGAAGGTCAGGTTCCCCTCGACCGTCATCTGCGGATAAAGCGCGTAGGACTGGAACACCATGCCGATGCCCCGCTCGCTCGGCTCTTTCCAGGTGACGTTCTCGCCGTTGATGAAGATCTGCCCGTCGGTCGGCTCCAAGAGGCCCGCGATGCAGTTCAGGAGCGTGGACTTGCCGCAGCCCGACGAGCCCAGCAGCACCAGAAACTCGCCGTGATTGATGTCCAGGTCGAGGCTGCGGAGCACCTTGACGGGTCCGAAGGCGAGGTCGAGATCCTTGATCTGGACCGAGAAGTTGTTGGTGTTCATGAGTTCAGCCTTTCACTGCGCCAGCAGCAACGCCGCGGACAAAGAGCTTGCCAGAGGCAAAGTAGATGACGAGGGGGACAAGGCCGGTCAGCAAGGTCGCCGCCATGTTGACGTTGTATTCCTTGGTGCCCTGCACGGAGTTGACGATGTTGTTGAGCTGGACAGTCATCGGGTAGATGTCCGGCTTGGTGTAGATCACGCCGAACAGGAAGTCGTTCCAGATGCCGGTGACCTGCAGGATCATCGCCACCACGAAGATCGGCAGCGACATCGGCAGCATCACCTGAAAGAAGATGCGCCAGAACCCGGCCCCGTCCACGCGCGCCGCCTTGAACAACTCCTCGGGCAGCGAGCTGAAGTAGTTGCGGAACAAGAGCGTCAGGATCGGCATGCCGAAGATCGTGTGCACGATCACCAGGCCGCCAAGCGTGCCATAGAGCTGGAACCCGAAGAAGTCGCCGACGGCGCGCAGCACCAGCACGATCGGGTAGAGCATCACCTGATAGGGGATGAAGGCGCCGATCATCAGCACGGCAAAGAAGAACTCGGCGCCCTTGTAGCGCCAGTTGGCCAGCGCGTAGCCGTTCACCGAGGCGATGGAGATCGACAGGATCACCGACGGGATCAGGATGCGCACCGAGTTCCAGAATCCGCGGCTCAGGCCGTCGCAGTTGATGCCGGTGCAGGCGGTGGCCCAGGCCTTGATCCAGGGCTCGATGGTCCACTGGGTGGGCAGCGAGAAGATGTTGCCGGCCCGCACCTCGTCCATGGTCTTGAGCGAGGTGGTGATCATCACATAGAGCGGCAGCGCGTAATAGGCCGCAACCACGGTGAGCGTGCCATAGAGAAAGATGTTGGGCGCCGAAAAGATGCGTCGGGGTCTGGGCCCGCGGGGGGTGAACTGGGTTGCGTCAGACATTCTTCTTTCTCCCGAATTCGAAGTAGGCCCACGGGATCAGGATGATCGCGACGGTCATCAGCATCACCGTCGAGGCGGCGAAGCCCTGCGCGAGGTTCTGGTCCTTGAACATCTTGTCCATGACGTAGAGGGCGGGCATCTGGCTGGAGATGCCGGGCCCGCCCGAGGTCTGCGCCACCACGAGGTCATAGACCTTGACGATGCCGGCGCCGATGATGACCACCGAGGTCACGAAGACCGGGCGCATCATCGGGATGACGATCATCACATAGGTCTTCCAGACCGGGATGCCCTCGACCCGGCTGGCCTTCCAGATATCCTCGTCGATGCCGCGGATACCGGCGAGCATCAGGCACATCACCAGCCCGGTCCCCTGCCATAGGCCGGCAATCAGGATGCCGTAGACCACGTATTTGTCGTTGTAGAGCGGATCGAAGACGAAATTCTCGAAGCCCAGATCGCGCACCACCTTCTGGATGCCGAAATTCGGGTTGAGGATCCACTGCCACACAAGGCCCGTGACGATGAACGACAGGGCGAAGGGGTAGAGAATGATGGTCCGGAACGCGTTCTCGAACCGGATCTTGCGGTCCAGCAGCGCCGCCAGAGTAAAGCCGATGACCAAGCTGAAGGTCATCGAGCACAGGCCGTAGATGCCCAGATTGCCGATCGAGACGATCCAGCGGCGGGTGCCCCAGAGCCGGTCATACTGGTCGGTTCCGACAAAGCTGCTGGATTTCAGGCCGGTGATCAGGGTGAAGTCCCACGATCCGTCGCTGGCCAGAAGATGCGGCACCGGGATCGAGAACAGCGGCATGGTCTCGAACAGGGGGACAGGCAGCAGCCGCGACTTGGTGAAGGAATAGATCACCGTCCAGAGCGTGCAGCCGATGAAGATCACCAGCACGGTGGCGACCATCGGGATGGACGCGGTCTTGGATGCCAGGTTTCGCAGGATGCGCGGACGGCGCCGGTGAACCCTGGTCGCGGACGCTGTGCCCGTATCAGCCACTGTCATGGCAAACTCCCCCGTTGATATGTGATGACGCTAGCCTGATTGCCGGCACCGGGCAAAGAAATAGGCCCGACCGCTTTCGCGGCCGGGCCTCGTTGCCGTCAGAGGTCAGTCGGCATTGGCGATGATTTCGGCGTACTGTGCCTGAGCATCGGCTGCCGACATGTTCGGGTCATTCCAGAACTCGACCATCAGGTCTTCGATCTGGCCCGAAGTGTCGGGCGACAGGGTCTGGTTGCCGTCGGGCAGGATGTTGCCCCCGGCCAGAATGGCCAGACCCTTGCGCATGCAGTCGTTGGCTGCCGACATGTCGATGTCGCCCCGGATCGGGAGCGAGCCCTTGGCGAGGTTGAACGACACCTGCACTTCCGGCGAAACCAGCAGCGCGGCAAGGCGCTTCTGCGCGGCCTCGACTTCCGGATCGCTCTGGACCGGGAAGTAGAAAGCGTCGCCGCCGGTCGAGATGATCTCGTTCACGCCCAGACCCGGCAGACATTCGTAATCGACACCGGCAACCTGACCGGCCACCTGGAATTCGCCCTGGGCCCAGTCGCCCATGATCTGCCCGCCGGCCTGGCCGGTGATCACGAGGTTGGTGGCCTGGTTCCAGTCCTGCACGTTCGAGTTTGCGGCCATCGCACGGGCGTTGGCTGCGGCTTCGAAGACCTTGGCCATTTCGGGACCGGCGGCCACTTCGGCGTTCTTGTCGATGTTGATTGCCTTCCAGACGTCCGGCCCGGCAATCGCCACGGCGATCACGCCAAACGCACCCGAGGACTGCCAGGGCTGCTGACCCATGGCCAGCGGGATCTTGCCGGCAGCTTCCAGCGCCGGGGCAGAGGCCACGAACTCGTCCCAGTTGGTGGGCATGGCAACGCCGGCATCGGCATAGGCCTTGTGGCTCAGCCAGATCCACTGCCACGAGTGGATGTTGACCGGGGCGCAATAGACGCGGCCGTCGACGGTGCAGCTGTCGAGCAGCGAGATCGGGTTGATGATGTCGCGCCAGCCCTGGGCCTCGGCAACGTCGGTGATGTCGAGCAGCAGACCGGCTTCGATCAGTTCCTCGGCCTGGCGGCCGTGGTTCAGCTGGGTGGCGCCCATCGGGTCGCCGCCAAGGATGCGGCTGATGATGATCGGGCGGGCGGTGCCGCCGGAACCGGCGATTGCGCCGTCGATCCAGGTATCGCCGGAGGCGTTGAACGCCTCGGCCAACTTGGCGACAGCGGCGGCTTCACCACCGGACGTCCACCAGTGGGTGACCTCCAGCTCGGTCGCCGAGGCGGCGGACGCGCCAACGAGCGCGGTCGCTGCGAGCAGTTTCGTAGTCAGTTTCACGATTCTTTCCTCCCTGGTTCTAAATCGTTGTAGATTTTTCTATATCGATTTAGTTTTGTGTGGCAAGAAATATTCTGAGCCAGCCTGGACGGGTCGCGTAACAATCGGACCTTCGCCGGCGAAGAATGGTTCCCTGGTCCGCATTGACCCTGCTATGGGGCGGGCGAGTCGGGCAAGGCGCAAAATTTTGGGGGGAGAAAAAAGTCAGTGGCGACAGAGCGCAAGGCCAGATCAGGCGGCGGCGGCCTTGCCGGGCCGAGTGCCAAGCCGACGCTCAAGACCATCTCGGTCCTGAGCGGCCTTGCCGTGCCCACGGTCTCGCGCGCGCTCAACGATGCGCCCGATATCGGGGCCGAAACCAAGAAGCTGATCCGCCGAATCGCTGACGAGATCGGCTATGTGCCGAATCGGGCCGGGGTCAGGCTGCGCACCGGGCGGACCAATGTGATCAGCCTCGTGCTTTCGACGGAACATGACGTGATGAACCACACCGCGCGGCTGATCTCCTCGATCGCGGGCGGGTTGCAGAACACCCAGTTCCACATGATCGTCACCCCCTATTTCCCGACCGACGATCCGATGAAGCCCATCCGCTACATCGTCGAGACCGGGTCCGCGGACGCGGTGATCTTCAACCAGATCGAGCCCAATGACCGCCGGGTGGCCTATCTGATGGAGCGCAACTTTCCCTTCGCCACCCATGGCCGGTCCAGATGGGCCGACAAGCATGCCTATTTCGATTTCGACAATGGCGCCTTTGGCCAGATCGCCATCCGCAGGCTGGCCCGCATCGGGCGCCGCAAGGTGCTGCTGATCGCCCCGCCGCTCGATCAGAACTACGCCCAGAACTTCGTGGACGGGGTGACGGGCGAGGCGGAGCAGCGGCAAATCAGCCTGCGTCTGAGCAAGCGTGTCACCAGCGATGCCACCTCTGACGTGGTGCGTAAGTCGGTGCATGACATCCTCACCGAGGATCCGGCCATCGATGGCATCGTCACCACCTCGACCGCCTCGGCCATGGCGGCTGTCGCGGCGCTTGAAGAGCTGGGCCGGCAGCTGGGGCGCGATATCGACGTGGTGTCAAAGGAGGCGATCCCGTTCCTCAACCTGTTCCGGCCGCAGATGATTGCCGTGGGCGAAGATGTGAAGAACGCCGGCGAGTTCCTCGCGCGCGCCGCCATCCAGGCGGTGCGGCACCCCGAATTGCCGCCGATGCAGGGGCTGGAGGTTCCGACCGATGACTGACCGGGCGCTCAGGCCCGGTGATAGGGCGAGCCCGCCAGTATGGTCGCGGCGCGGTAAAGCTGCTCGGCCAGCATCACCCGCACCAGCATGTGCGGCCAGACCATCGGCCCGAATGACAGCGAGACATCCGCCCGCGCCCGCAGGCCGGGGGCGATGCCGTCGGCGCCGCCGATGACGAAGGCCAGATCCTGACAGCCATCGTCGCGCCAGCGCGCGATGCGTGTTGCAAATTCCGGCGAGGTCAATAGCTGCCCGCGCTCGTCGAGCGTGACCACCGTGGCGCCGGCGGGCAGGGCGCGCTCCAGCAGGGCGGCCTCGGCGGCCATGCCGCCGCCCTTGCGGTCGTCGACTTCGATCTCGTTGAGGGGGCCCAGGCCGAGCGCGCGCCCGGTTCGGTCGAACCGGGTCTTGTAGTCATCGACAAGCGCGCGTTCGTTGCTGCGGCCTTGCAGCCGTCCGACCGCGCAGATGCTGACGCGCATTACCGGGCTTTGGCGGCCGCTGCCGGAGAGTCGGAGGGCATCCACATCTTCTCCAGCTGGTAGAATTCGCGCACTTCGGGGCGGAAGACATGGACGATGACATCGCCCGAGTCGATCAGCACCCAATCCCCGGTTTCCTTGCCTTCGATCTTGCACAGGGTCCCGAACTCGGCCTTAAGGCGATCCACCAGCTTTTCGGCGATGGCCGAGACCTGACGGGTCGACCGGCCCGAGGCAATGACCATGTAGTCACCCATCTCGGATTTGCCGCGCAGATCGATCTGCACGACGTCTTCGGCCTTGTCGTCTGAAAGGGAGGCGAGGATGGCGTCAAGCAACCGTTCGCTTGTTGCCGTTTGCGGACCCGCCGTCATGCCGGGGCCGCGAGGGGCGACCGGGGTCGCCAGAGAGTAGTCGGACAGGTCATGATCCTCCGTTTTGTGCGCCCGTATTGAGGTCCGGACACGTGACCTGTGCAAAAGGTAACAGCGCAAGGGTGGCTTTTCAATGAACGGCCAGCCGGCGCGCGCGCCGTATCGGCAAATGCGCCACAGCGCAATCGGGCCCATGATGTTGATCGCGCGGGCCAATCGGGCTAGGGCTTTGCGCCAACAGGATGTGACCAATGACCTTGCTGACCCTCAGAGCCCTTGGCGTGATCCTCGGGCAGCCGCTGTTTTCGGGGCTGGACCTGTCGGTGGCGGGGGGTGACCGGCTGGGGCTTGTCGCCGCCAACGGGCGCGGCAAATCGACCCTGATGCGCTGCATCGCCGGCGACGCCGAGCCGACCACGGGCGACCTGACCCGCGCGCGCGGGCTGGTTGTGGCCCATGTCGCGCAGGACATTCCCGACCGGTTGCAGGCCCAAAGCTTTCGCGA
>CAUJIU010000032.1 GCA_963205075.1 Pseudomonadota bacterium
CGAGGACCATGACAGCAACCCGAACAAGAACGGCATCGGCAAGATCAAGGCCAATGGCGCGCGCAGGGTCGGGGTGAACCCGATCCGCTCGGGCTACAACGCGGTTGCCGACGACTGGTTCGGGATCACGCCGGGCACCGACGGGCTGCTGGTGCTGTCGCTGGTGCATTGCCTGTTTCAGGCCGGGCGGCTTGACCTGAGCTATCTGGCGCAGTTCACCAACGCCGCCTGTCTGGTCAACGAAGACCCGGCCTCGCCGCAAAACGGCCTGCTGTTGCGCGACGAGGAGGGCCGCCCGCAGGTGATCGACCGCCGCACCGGCAAGCCCGCGCCCTGGGATGGCGCGGGGGTCGAGCCCGATCTGTCGGCTACCCATCGCGGCGCCGGCGTCACCCATCGCCCGGTGTTTCACCTGATGGCCGAGCGCTATCTCTCGTCCGACTACGCGCCCGAGAATGTGGCCGCGCGCACCGGCATCGCCGCCAGCCGCATCCGCGCCCTTGCCGCCGAGATTGCCCGCGTGGCCTTTGACGAGGCGATCACGGTTCATCAGGAATGGACCGATTTTCGCGGCATCAAACATCCCAGCATGATCGGCCGCCCGGTCAGCATGCACGCCATGCGCGGCATTTCGGCCCATTCCAACGGCTTCCAGACCGCGCGGGCCATCCACATGCTGCAAATCCTGATCGGGGCGGTCGAGACGCCGGGCGGCATGCGCTTCAAGCCGCCCTACCCCAAGCCCGCCACCGCCCATCCCAAGCCGCATTGCAAGGTCACGCCCGGCAAGCCGCTGAACGGGCCGCATCTGGGCTATCCGCAGGGCCCCGAGGACCTGTGCCTGACCGAAGACGGTGCGCCCGCCCGCATCGACAAGGCGTTCTCGTGGGAGAACCCGCTGTCAGCGCACGGGTTGATGCATATGGTGATCTCCAACGCCCATGCGGGTGATCCCTACAAGATCGACACGCTGTTTCTCTACATGGCCAACATGGCCTGGAACTCGTCGATGAACACCACCGGCACCATGCAGATGCTGACCGACACCGACGCGAATGGCGACTATGTGATCCCGCATATCATCTATTCGGACGCCTACTCCTCCGAGATGGTGGCCTATGCCGACCTGATCCTGCCCGACACCACCTATCTTGAGCGCCACGACTGCATCAGCCTTCTGGACCGGCCGATCTGCGAGGCGGATGCGGTGGCGGACGCCATCCGCTGGCCGGTGATCGAGCCGGACCGCGACGTGCGCGGCTTTCAGTCGGTACTGTGCGATCTGGGCGCGCGGCTGGGCCTGCCGGGCTTTGTCAACGAGGATGGCACGGCCAAGTATGCCGACTATGCCGATTACATCACCAACCACATCCGCCGCCCCGGCATCGGGCCGCTGGCGGGCTGGCGCATGGGCGACAGGGGTCTGAACCACGGCCGCGGCGGCGCCAATGCGGCGCAGCTGGACCAGTATATCGCCAATGGCGGCTTCTGGGCCGAGCATGTCCCCGAGGCGGCGGCCTTCTACAAGCCCTTCAACCGCGCCTATCAGGACTGGGCGGTGAAGATGGGCTTCTATGACAGCCCGCAACCCTACATCTTCCAGCTCTATGTCGAGCCGATGCGCCGATTTCAGCTTGCCGCCGAGGGCGAGGGCCGCATCCAGCCGCCCGACCATCTGCGCGGGCGCATCCTGGCGGCGATGGACCCGCTGCCGGTCTGGTATGTGCCGCTGGAAGACGTGCAGACCGACCCGGACCAGTTCCCGATCCACGCCCTGACCCAGCGCCCGATGGCCATGTATCACAGCTGGGGCAGCCACAACGCCTGGCTGCGGCAGATCCACGGGCAGAACCCGCTCTACGTTCCGACCCGCATCTGGGAGGCGAACGGCTTCAAGCCGGGCGACTGGGCGCGCGTCACCTCGGCGCATGGCACGATCACCGTGCCGGTCGAGCATATGGCGGCGCTGAACGAAAACACCGTCTGGACCTGGAACGCCATCGGCAAGCGCCGTGGCGCCTGGGCGCTGGGCGAGGATGCGTCAGAGGCCAACCGGGGCTTCCTGCTCAACCATATCATCCACGAATTGCTGCCGCCCAGGGGCGACGGGCTGCGCTGGGCCAATTCCGACCCGATCACCGGGCAGGCCGCGTGGTTCGACCTCAAGGTGCGGATCGAGCGTGCCGATCCGCCGCCCGAGGTCAGCCAGCCCGCGCATCCCGCCATCGCCTCGCCGGTGGGGCGCGGCCCCGCAACGCTTGCCTGGAAGGTCGGCCCATGACCGAATTGCCCCTCAGCACCGAGCGCCGGCTGGGTCTGGTCATCGACCTTGATACCTGCGTGGGCTGTCATGCCTGCGTGGTCAGCTGCAAGGGCTGGAATACCGAGAATTACGGCGCGCCGCTTTCGGACCAGAGCGCCTATTCCGGCGCGGGATCAGGCACCTTCCTCAACCGGGTGCATTCCTACGAGGTGCAGCCCGACAATGGCGCGGCGCAGCTGGTGCATTTCCCCAAATCCTGCCTGCATTGCCAGGACGCGCCCTGCGTCACCGTCTGCCCGACCGGCGCCAGCTACAAGCGCGCCGAGGACGGGATCGTGCTGGTCAACGAAAGCGCCTGCATCGGCTGCGGGCTGTGCGCCTGGGCCTGCCCCTACGGCGCGCGCGAGATGGACGCCGCGGCCAAAGTGATGAAGAAATGCACCCTCTGCGTGGACCGCATCTATAACGAGAACCTGCCCGAGGTTGACCGCGTGCCTGCCTGCGTGCGCACCTGCCCGGCCGGCGCGCGCCATTTCGGTGATTTCGCCGATCCTGACAGCGCGGTGTCGATCCTGTCAGCCGAACGCGGCGGCATGGACCTGATGCCCGAGATGGGCACCCGGCCGACCAACAAGTACCTGCCGCCGCGTCCGCGCGACCAGTTGCAGGAAACCGATATCCTGGCGCCGTATCTCGCCCCCGTCACCGATGAGCCGAAGGGCTTTCTCGGCTGGCTCGACCGCACGCTTTCCGCATTGCCCAAAGGGCCGCTCTGATGCATCCCGCGCCGTCCGTCATCCTGTTCACCACCTTCTCGGGCCTCGGCTTCGGGATGCTGTTCTGGCTGGGGCTGGGCATGCCTGCGCCCACCGGCCTCGTGGCCTTCGTGTTCTTCGCGCTGGCCTATGCGCTGGCGGTCGGTGGCCTGATCGCCTCGACCTTCCATCTGGGCCATCCCGAACGGGCGCTGCGCGCCTTTACCCAGTGGCGCACCAGCTGGCTCAGCCGCGAGGCCTGGGCGAGCGTGGCGACGCTCATGGTCATGGCGGCCTATGGTGCCGGGCTGGTCTTTGCCGCGACGCGGATCGCGGCGCTGGGGCTGATCGGGGCGGCGCTGGCGATGGCCACCGTGGCCGTCACCTCGATGATCTATGCCCAGCTCAGGACCGTGCCGCGCTGGCACCACTGGTCAACCCCGGCGCTGCTTGTGATCTACTCGCTGGCGGGTGGGGCGCTGATGACCGGGCAGGTCCGCTATGCGATGCCGCTGCTGGTGCTGGCCGGGCTGGCGCAGGTCTCGGCCTGGATGAGCGGCGACAAGCGGCTGGCAGAGTCGGGCACCACGCTGGCAACCGCGACCGGCCTGGGCGGGCGCGGCGCGGTGCGCGCCTTCGAGCCGCCGCATACCGGGCCCAACTACCTGTTGCGCGAGATGGTGCATGTGGTCGGGCGGAAGCATGCCAACCGGTTGCGCCTGATCGGGCTGGTGCTGGGCTTTGCCCTGCCGGTGCTGCTGCTGGCGCTGCCCTTCGCCGGGCACTGGCTGGCGCTGGCGGCCGTCCTGAGCCACATCGCCGGAGTGCTGGCGACGCGCTGGCTGTTCTTCGCCGAGGCCGAACATGTCGTCGGCCTCTATTACGGCAAACGCTAGCGGATGCGCGCCTCGGTCCTGGCGTCAAACAGGTAGGCCTGCGCGGGGTCGAAGGTCAGCCCGACGCTGGCGCCTTCCTCGACCTGCGCCTCGCCACGGATCTCGACCACGATGCGCTCGCCGTTGCCCGAGATCAGATAGGCATAGGACACGCCGCCAAGCTTTTCGGTCAGGTCGACGGTATGGGTCTTGCCCCTGGGGTCGATCACCAGATGCTCGGGGCGCAGGCCCAGCGTCACATCGCGATTGCCCAGATCGGTCTTGACCGGGACGGGCAGGGTCGCTTGCAGGCCCGGCACCTCGACGCCGCCCGTGGCGCCCTTGGCGGCCATGAAGTTCATTGCCGGCGACCCGATGAAGCCGGCGACGAACTTGTTGTCGGGGTCGTGGTAGAGCGTCATCGGCGCGCCGACCTGCTCGATCACGCCCTTGCGCAGCACCACGATCTTGTCGGCCAGCGTCATCGCCTCGACCTGGTCATGGGTGACGTAGATCATCGTCGCGCCGATCTCCTTGTGCAGGCGCGCGATCTCGACCCGCATCTCGACGCGCAGCTCGGCATCGAGGTTGGACAGGGGCTCGTCGAACAAGAACACCTCAGGCCCGCGCACGATGGCCCGCCCGATCGAGACCCGCTGCCGTTGCCCGCCCGACAGCGCGGCCGGCTTGCGGGCGAGGTAGTCGTCAAGCTTGAGGATGCGGCTGGCCTCGGCCACCTTGGCCTTGATCTCGGCCTTGGGATGGCCGTTCATCTTGAGGCCGAAGCCCATGTTTTCCTCGACCGTCATGTGCGGGTAGAGCGCGTAGGTCTGAAACACCATCGCCACGCCGCGCTCGGACGGGTCAAGCCGGGTCACATCGCGCGCGCCGATCGAGATCGCGCCGCCGGTGGTCTCTTCCAGCCCCGCGACCATGCGCAGCAGCGTGGACTTGCCGCAGCCCGAGGGCCCGACAAAGACGCAGAATTCACCATCGGCGATTTCGAGATCGATGCCGTGGATGACCTGCACATCGCTGTAGCGCTTGATGACCGAGCTGAGTTTGACGCCTGACATGCTAGGTTCCCGTCCTCTTTGTGATTGCCAGATCCGGAAAGCGCCACGCGGTCGCGTCCGCAGCGATCCGGTTGGCGGTTTCCCGAAGTTTCGGCGCGAGCCTTTCAAGGCTTTGCAGATCGTGCCGGGTGGTGGTCGAGGTGATCGATAGCCCGCCAAGCACCCGCGCGGTGTCGGTCAGGATGGGGGCGGCGATGCAGATGATGCCCGCCTCGTGCTCCTCGCGGTCAAAGGCGTAGCCGCGCGCCCGGATGGCCGTGAGCTCGGCGCGCAGGTCGGCGGCAGCCGTCAGCGTGTTGCCGGTGAAGCGGTGGAACGACTGCTGGCCGATGGCCCTTTCGCAGGCTGCCTCGTCGAGAAAGGCCAGCATCGCCTTGCCGACCCCGGTGCAATAGGCCGGGCCGATCTTGCCGGTCTGCGCGAACATCTCGACCGGCGAGGCGGCGTTGCGCTTGTCGACATAGAGCACCTGCGCGCTGTCCAGCTGGGCCAGGTGGATGGTCTCGCCGATCTCGGCGCTCAGGCGGTCCAGATAGGGGCGCGCCACCGGCGCCAGCGAGGATTGCGCCCAGGCCGCATGGGCCAGCCGCACCAGGCGCACACCGGGGGCATAGGTCTGCCGGTCGGGGTCGTAGGACAGCATTCCCTGCGAGGTCAGCGTCTGGATCAGCCGGTAGAGCGTCGCCTTGGGATAGCGCGCACCGTCCAGCACCTCGCCAAAGCGGACCGGACGCCCGAAGGCCGCGACCTGCTCGAGCACGTCCAGCGCCTTGCCGACGGTGCCGTCTCCGGTCTGGGTCATACGCCATCCTCCCGCGCAACCTGCCTCTGGGGGCCGCCTATTCCTAGGGCTCGAGGTCCGCTGTTGACAAGCATAGGCGATTCGCGGTTATGATTTCAATATTCAAAACACGGTTTCAGATAATGGAACCAATTTTGAATCGCAACTAGGGAGGACACACATGTTGCACCTGAATAAAGGCGCCAGCGCCGCGCTCATCGTCGGGCTGCTGAGCAGCACGGCCGCGTTCGCGGATCAGCGCGTGCTCAACTATTATGCCGACTATGACGCGATCCCGCTGGCGGCGATGGAGGCTCTGATTGCCGACTTCGAAGCCGCCAACCCGGATATCGACGTGGTTCTGCAGAACTTCGACCATGAGGGCTACAAGACCGCGATCCGCAACTTCCTGACCACCGACGCGCCGGACCTGGCCAACTGGTATGCAGGCAACCGGATGGCGCCGTTTGTCGAATCCGGCCAGTTCATGGATGTCTCGGACGTCTGGGCCGATAACGGCCTGAACGAGTCGCTGGGCTCCGCCCTTGCCTCGATGACCATCGATGGCAAGCAGTGGGGCATCCCCTACACCTATTACCAGTGGGGCATCTACTACAACAAGGACGCCTACGCCGCCGTCGGCGCCGAAGTTCCCACCACCTGGGACGAGTTCGTCGCCAACTGCGAAAAGTTCGCTGCCGCCGGCATCGACTGCCTGACCACCGGCACGTCGGCGCTGTGGCCGGGGGCCGGCATCTTCGACTATCTCGACCTGCGGACCAACGGCTATGAGTACCACATGGACCTGACCTCGGGCAAAATCGCCTGGACCGACGAAGGGGTGCGCAACACCTTCGCCGAATGGGCCAAGGTCCAGCCCTACATCACGGCCAACCACGCCGCGATCGACTGGCAGGACGCCGCCGCCCTCCTGGTTCAGGGCAAGGCTGCCAACTATGTCATGGGCAACTTTGCCGTTGGCGTCTTCAAGCAAGGCGGCATGACCAACGACAACCTCGGCTTCATGCCGTTCCCGACCATCAACCCCGATGTGGCCCGTGCGGAAGAAGCTCCGACCGATACCATCCACATCCCGTCGGGCGCCACCAACGTCGAAGATGCGAAGACCTTCCTGGCCTTCATCGCTTCGGCCGATGCCCAGACCAAGCTGAACGCCGCCATCGGCCAGCTCCCGATCAACTCGGGATCCACCGTTGCCGCTGACGACCCGTTCATCTCGGCCGGCTTCGAGCTGTTGTCGACCACGCCGGGCGGTATCGCCCAGTTCTTCGACCGCGACGCTCCGGCGGAAATGGCGAAGATCGGCATGGAAGGCTTCCAGGAGTTCATGGTTCTGCCCGAGAACCTGGACGCGATCCTCGAGCGCCTCGAAGCTGCGCGCCAGCGCATCTACAACTAAGCGCCAATGCGGCGGCCGGGAAACCGGCCGCCGCTGTTCCTTGCTGGACCTGGCATCGGTTTTTCGATTTTCTGAGAGCGAACTCTGGCGGGGAGGGCCGGTAGCAACCATGGCAACGACCGAAACACCAAATCGTTCGTGGTGGCACCGCAACCAGCAGACGCTGACGCCGCTCCTGTTTCTGGCGCCGGGCCTCCTGATGTTCGCGGTCTATGTCGTCTGGCCGATCTTCTCGAGCTTCCGCCTGTCGCTTTACGATTATGACGGGCTGGGCCGGAAGGTCTGGCTTGGCCTGGCCAATTACCGCGAGCTGTTCGCCGACCGCGCGTTCAAGACCTCGCTCAAGAACAACGTCATCTGGCTGGTGCTCTACATGCTGGCCGTGCCCGCCGGTCTGGCCATCGCCATCTTCCTCAACCAGACGGTGCGCGGCATCCGCATCTACAAGTCGCTGTTCTTCTTCCCCTTCGTGATCTCGCAGGTGGTCGTCGGCCTGATGTTCGCCTGGTTCTACGCCCCGAATTTCGGCCTGTTGTACAAGCTGATCGAGATGGTGACCGGCAAGGGCATCGCCGTGCTGGCCGACCCGCATCTGGCGACCTATGGCATCATCGCCGCCGGGCTCTGGCCGCAGATCGCCTATTGCATGATCCTTGACCTGACCGGCCTCAACAACGTGGCCCCCGACCAGATCGAGGCCGCCCGGCTCGATGGCGCCAAGGGGCTGAAGATGCTGTGGTACGTGATCCTGCCGCAACTGCGCCCCGCCACCTTCATCGCCGTGGTGGTGACGGTGATCGGCGCGCTGCGCTCTTTCGACCTGGTGTCGATCATGACCAATGGCGGGCCGTTCGGGTCGACCCGCGTGTTGTCCTACTACATGTATGAACAGGCACTGTCGGAATACGGCTACCGCATGGGCTACGGCGCGGCGATTGCCGTGGTGCTGTTCGGGATCATGATGATCTTCATCTCGGGCTTCATCTGGAAGATGGTCCGCGACGAGAGAGGAGCCCGCTGATGTTCCCGCGCCCGATCGAGAAAAGCAGCCCCGCCGTCCGCACCCTCTACAAGGTCGCCCTGCCCGTGGCCCTGCTGTTGTGGCTGTTTCCGCTTCTGGGGGTCGCACTGACCTCGCTGCGCCCGGCCTCGGACCTGGCGATGGGCAATTACTTCGGCATCCCCTCGTCCATCGCCTTCAGCAACTACGCCGACGTGTTCAACAACTCGCCCATCGGGCAATACATCCTGAACTCGTTCAAGGTGACGATCCCGACCGTGATCGGCACGCTGGTGCTGTCCTGCATGACCGGCTTTGCGCTGGGCATCTACCGGTTCCGGGGCAACATCATCGTCTTTTTCCTCTTTGTCGCCGGCAATTTCGTGCCGTTCCAGATCCTGATGGTTCCGGTGCGCGACCTGACCTACAACCTGGGCCTTTACAACACGACCGGCGGTCTGGCGCTGTTTCACATCGCCTTCCAGACCGGGTTTTGCACGCTGTTCATGCGCAATTTCATCGCCGCCCTGCCGCGCGAGCTGATCGAGGCGGCGCGGGTCGAGGGCGTGGCCGAATGGCGCATCTTCTGGTACATCGTGCTGCCGCTGATGCGCCCGGCCATCGCCGCGCTGTCAGTGCTGGTGTTCACCTTCATCTGGAACGACTTCTTCTGGGCCACCGTGCTGACCACCTCGGCCAGCACCCAGCCGGTGACCGCGGGCCTGTCCTCGCTCAACGGCCAGTGGATCGCCGCCTGGCATCTGGTCTCGGCGGGGTCGATCGTGGCGGCGCTGCCGCCGGTGCTGATGTTCTTCCTGATGCAAAAGCACTTCATCGCCGGCCTGACGCTCGGTGCGGTGAAATGATCCAGACCTGGCGGGTCGATACCGGGGCCCAGACACTGGTTCTGGCCTCGGAAGGCGGGGCCGTGCCGGCCGCCGTCTACTGGGGCCGCCGGCTGCCCGACGCCGAGAACCTTGCGACCCTTGCCCGCGCCACCAGCCGCGACATCGGCGGCGGCATGCTCGACCGGCTGCCCGGCCTGTCGCTCTGCCCCGAAGAAGCGCGCAGCTGGCCGGGCCAGCCGGGGCTGATGCTGTCGGTCGGAGGCCAGCGGGCGCTGCCGCGCTTTGGCGGCACGGCGCAGGTGCCGGGCGGCGCGCTGTCGCTGCGGGCGCAAGACCCCGCACTCGGGCTGTCGCTGACCTTCCGCTTCGAGATTGCTGCCTCGGGCATCATCGTCGCCCGCACGCGGCTCGATGCCGGGGCGCCGGTCGATCTGCACTGGCTGGCCGCGCCGGTGCTGCCCGGCCCCGACATGGCCGACGAGATGATCGATTTCTCCGGCCGCTGGATTGGCGAGTTTCAGCTCAACCGGGTCAGGTGGGCGCCCGGCATCCGCATGCGCGAGGCCCGCACCGGGCGCTCGGGCCATGAACACCCGCCCTATGCCCTGTTTCCCGAAACCGGCGCCACCGAGACCTCGGGCGCGGTCTTTGGCCTCGGCTATGGCTGGTCTGGCGGGCACCGGATGGTGGCCGAGGAGCTGCCCGACGGGCGGCGGCAGATCCAGTTCGGCCATGCCAGCCACAGCCAGCGGCCCGCGCAGTCCTTCGAGACCGCGCCGCTGCTGCTGAGCTATTCCGATGCCGGTCTGAACGGCGCGGGCGTGATGATGCAGCGCCATGTGCGCGATGCCATCGTGACCTGGCCCGACCCCGGGCGGCCCCGGCCGGTGCATTACAACTGCTGGGAAGCGGTCTACTTCGACCATGACCTTACCGCGCTGTCCGAGATTGCCAGCCGCGCCGCCGCTTTGGGGGCCGAGCGCTTCGTGCTCGATGACGGCTGGTTCGGCAAGCGCGACAATGACCGCTCGAGCCTTGGCGACTGGGAGATCGACCAGCGCAAATGGCCCGATGGCCTGACGCCGCTGATCGCGCATGTGCAGGGGCTGGGCATGAGCTTCGGGCTCTGGTTCGAACCGGAGATGGTCAACCCCGACAGCGACCTCTACCGCGCCCATCCCGACTGGGCCCTGGGCCCCGACGACCAGATCCTTGGCCGCCACCAGTTGGTGCTCGACATGTCGCGCGCCGAGGTGCGGGACTATCTCCATGGCAAGATGGCATCTATTCTGGCGGCCAATGGCATCGATTACATCAAATGGGACCACAACCGCCTGTTGCCCGCCACGGACGCGGCGCAGGCTGACGGGGTCTATGAACTGCTTCACCGCCTCAGGACCGCTTTCCCCAAGGTCGAGATCGAAAGCTGCTCGTCCGGCGGCGGGCGGATCGACGCGGGCATCCTTGGCCTGACCCAGCGCGTCTGGCTTTCGGACAGCAATGACGCCATCGAGCGGCTGCGCATCCAGCATGACGCAGCGCTGGTGCTGCCGGCGGCGGTCACCGGCAGCCATGTCGGCCCGCGCAAGTCGCATACTTCGGGGCGCATCCTGCCGATGCAGTTCCGGGCCTGGGTCGCGGCCCAGCGGCATATGGGCTTCGAGATGGACCTGCGCGAGCTGACCGAGGATGAAGCCGCCACCCTGCGCGAGGTCACCGCCTGGTGGAAGGCCAATCGCGGCTGGATGATGGCGGGCGACATCCACCGCCTGCCCTCGTCCGACCCTGCGGTCACCGCCGAGATGCAGGTCAGCGCCACGGGCGACCGTTTCGTGGTGTTCGCGGGCCAGAGCGCCGCCTCGCCGCAGATCCTGCCGCGCCCGCTGCGGCTGACCGCGCTCGATCCGCAGGCGGTTTACCGTGTGGCCTTGCGAAATCCCGATGCCAGCCCGCCGCAAAGCCGCGGCCCTCTTGCGCTCCGCTCGGAAGTGCTGGAATTGACCGGGCAGGCGCTGGCCACCGCCGGCATCCAGCTTCCGGTCGCCTGGCCGGCAACCATGTGGGTCATCGAAGGAGAAAGGCTGTGAGCGGCAAGGGCTTTGACGACCTGCGCGGCGCCTCGGTCTTCGTGACCGGCGGCGGCAGCGGCATTGGCGCGGCGCTGGTGCGCGGCTTGCTGGCGCAGGGCGCGCGGGTGGCCTTCGTCGATCTGGCGCGCAGCGAAAGCGGGCTCGAGGGCGCGCTGTTCCTGCCCTGCGACGTGACCGATATTGCCAGCCTGCACGCAGCGATGGAGGCCGCCGTTACCGCCAACGGGCCGCTCAAGGCGCTGGTCAACAACGCCGCCAATGACATGCGCCATGTCTCGGCCGACCTGACCGAGACCGAATGGGACGCGATGCAGGCCATCAACCTCAAGCATTACTTCTTTGCCTGCCAGAAGGCGCAAGGCCTGATGCCGGAAAGCGGCGGCTCGATCATCAACTTCTCGTCCACCAGCTACATGATCGGCTCGGTCGGGCTGGCTCCCTACACGGCGGCCAATGCCGGCATCGTCGGCATGTCGCGCTCGCTGGCGCGGGAATGGGGCGGGCGGCGGATCCGGGTCAACTCGATCGCGCCGGGCTGGGTGATGACCGAGAAACAGAAGGCCAGATGGGTGACGCCCGAAGCATTCGCCGCGCATCTCGAGCGGCAATGCCTCAAGGAAGCGATGCAGCCCGAAGACCTGTTGGGCGCGGTGCTCTTTCTTGCCTCGGACCTGTCGCGCATGGTGACGGGGCAGTGCCTGGTGGTGGATGCCGGACTGGTGGTGACGGGATGACCCTGACCACCGCCCAGATCGAATGGATCGCAGTCGACTGGGGCACCTCGCATCTGCGCGCCTGGGCCATGGCCGGGGGCCGCCCCCGCTGCGCGGCCCAGTCTGACAGGGGCATGGGCAAGCTGACGCCCGCAGGCTTCGAGCCGGCGCTGCTGGAATTGATTACCGACTGGCATGACGGCCCGGTCACGGCGATTGCCTGCGGCATGGTCGGCTCGCGTCAGGGCTGGGTCGAGGCGCCCTACAAGCGCGTCCCCTGCCCGGTCCTGCCCGGCGGGCTGGTGCGCGCCCCGACCCGGTCCCCGGACCTCACGGTGCTGGTGATCCCCGGCGTGGCCCAGGACGACCCCGCCGATGTGATGCGCGGCGAAGAAACCCAGATCATGGGCTTTCTGGCGCTCAATCCCGGCTGGGAGGGCGTGCTCTGCCTGCCGGGCTCGCATACCAAATGGGTCCATGTCAGCGCGGGCGAGATCGTCAGCTTCCAGACCTTCATGACCGGCGAGCTGTTCGCCGCCATCGGCGGCCATACGGTGCTGCGCCACTCGGTCGCCGCCTCGGGCTGGGACGGCGCCGCCTTCGCTACCGCCCTGACCGACACGATGGCGCGGCCCGAACGGATTGCCGCGCGGCTGTTCTCGCTGCGCGCCGAGGCGCTGCTGAAAGCGCTGCCGCCGGTCGCGGCGCGGGCGCGGCTGTCGGGCCTCTTGATCGGGGCCGAACTGGCCGCCGCGCGGCCCTACTGGCTCGGCCAGCAGATCGCGGTGATCGGCGACGGCACGGTCGCGGCGCTCTATGTCGATGCGCTGGCCGTGCTCGGTGTCGCGGCGAGCGCCGCCGACGGCGAAGCGGTCACGCTGGCCGGCCTCTCGGCCGCCTGGGCCACGGTGAAAGGATAAACCGATGTCGCGCAAGCTGATTGCCATCCTGCGCGGGCTGACCCCGCCCGAGGCCGCCCCGGTCGCCGCGGCGCTGATCGCCGCCGGCATCACCCGGATCGAGGTGCCGCTCAATTCGCCCGACCCGTTCGACAGCATCGCGGCCATGGCGCGCGCCCATGGCGGTGCGGCGCTGATCGGCGCGGGCACCGTGCTCGATGTGCCGCAGGTCCGGCAAGTGGCCGCGGCGGGGGGCAAGCTGGTGGTCTCGCCCAATTGCGACGCCGCCGTGATCGCCGCCACCAAGGCCGCCGGCATGCAGAGCTGGCCCGGCGTGCTGACCCCGACCGAGTGTTTCGCCGCGCTGGCCGCCGGCGCGGACGGGCTGAAGATCTTCCCCGGCAGCCTGCTGGGCCCTGACGGCCTGCGCGCCATCCGCGCCGTGCTGCCACCGGGCACCCAGGTCTATGCGGTCGGCGGCGCCGGCCCGGCCAATTTCCGCGACTGGATCGCCGCCTCGGCCGACGGCTTCGGCATTGGCAGCGCCCTTTACAAACCGGGCATGTCGGTGGCCGATGTCGCTGCGCGTGCCGCCGAAATCGTCGCCGCCTATGATGAGGCCATCCAATGATCTACGACCATACCATCTGCAAACTGGGCGAGGGCCCGCTCTGGCATCCCGAGCGCGCAGAGCTGTTCTGGTTCGACATCCTCGGCAAGAAACTGCATCGCAAGGGCCAGAGCTGGGACTTCCCCGACCATCCCTCGGCCGCAGGCTGGATCGATCGCGAAACCCTGCTGATCGCCACCCAGACCGCCTTCAAGCGCTTCGACATCGAGACCGGCGCGGTCGAGGTGCTGGCGCCCTTGGAGGCCGACAACCCGGTGACCCGCTCCAATGACGGCCGCGCCGACCCGATGGGCGGGCTCTGGATCGGCACCATGGGGCTGAACGCCGAAAAGGACGCGGGCGCCATCTATCGCTTCTACAAGGGCGAGTTGCGGCAGCTTTTCGCGCCGATCACCATCTCCAACGCCATCTGCTTTGCCCCCGACGGGACCACCGCCTATTTCTGCGACACGGTCGACAAGACCATCCTCAGGGTGCGGCTTGACGCGCAGGGCTGGCCCAAGGGCGAACCCGAGCTGCATATCGACATGCGCGGCACCGGCTTTGGGCCCGATGGCGCGGTGGTCGATGCGGCGGGCAACCTCTGGAACGCCCAGTGGGGTGCATCCCGCGTCGCCTGCTATGGCCCCGATGGCCGCTTCCTGCACGCGGTGTCCTTCCCGGCCACCCAGACCTCCTGCCCTGCCTTTGGCGGACCCGACCTGACGACGCTCTTTTGCACCTCGGCCGCCGTCGGGCTCAGTGACGACAATCCCGATCAGGGCAAGACCTTCGCCACCCTGACCGGGTTCCGTGGTCAGGCCGAACATCGCATCCTGCTCTGACTGCCCTTCATTTTGGCACAAATACCTCTGTCCCAAGGCCGCACATGAACCGAACGCTGGGGGTCTGCTACTACCCCGAACACTGGAGCGAAGATGACTGGGCCCGCGATGCCGCGCTGATGGCGCAGACCGGGCTGACCTGGGTGCGCATCGGCGAATTTGCCTGGAGCCGGCTGGAGCCCCGACCCGGCGAGATGGATTTCGGCTGGCTCGACCGCGCCATCGCCACTCTGGGCGCCGCCGGGCTCAAGGTGGTGCTGGGCACGCCCACCGCCACCCCGCCGCGCTGGATGATCGACCGCCATCCCGACATGCTGCCGGTAGACGCCAATGGCCGCGTGCGCGGCTTCGGGTCGCGGCGGCACTACTGCTTCAGCCATCCCGGCTACCGCGCCGAAAGCCGCCGCATTGTCCGCGCGCTGGCCGAACGCTATGGCGCCAATCCGCATGTCGCCGCCTGGCAGACTGACAACGAGTATGACTGCCACGACACCACGCTGAGCTATTCGCAGGCCGCGCGGCGCGGCTTTCAGGACTGGCTGGCCCAGCGCTACCAGTCGGTCGACGCGCTCAACCGGGCCTGGGGCAACGTGTTCTGGTCGATGGACTATGACGATTTCAGCCAGATCGGCCTGCCCAACCTGACCGTGACCGAGCCGAACCCGGCGCATCAACTGGCCTTCCGCCGCTATTCCAGCGATCAGGTCGTGGCCTACAACCGCGCGCAGGTGGACGAGATCCGCAAGTATTCCTCCGCGCCGATCCTGCACAACTACATGGGCCGCATCACCACCTTCGACCACTGGAAGGTGGGCGCGGACCTCGATATCGCCTCGTGGGACAGCTACCCGATCGGCTTCCTGTCCGACCGGATCGAAAATCCGCCCGAGCGCAAGCTGCGTTTTCTGCGGCAGGGCGACCCCGACAACCAGGCGTTTCACCACGATCTTTATCGCGCCGTCGGCCGTGGCCGCTGGTGGGTGATGGAGCAGCAGCCAGGCCCGGTGAACTGGGCCCCCTACAACCCCGCCCCCCTGCCCGGCATGGCGCGGCTCTGGGCCTGGGAGGCCTTTGCCCACGGCGCCGAATGCGTCAGCTACTTCCGCTGGCGGCAGGCGCCTTTTGCGCAGGAGCAGATGCATGCGGGCCTGTTGCGCCCCGATTCCGCCCCCGCCCCGGCGCTGGCCGAGGCCGCGCAGGTGGCGCGCGAGTTGCAGGCCATGCCAAGCGTCGAGAACGCGACCGCCCCGGTGGCGCTGGTCTTTGACTACGAAAGCGCCTGGGCCTGGGACGTGCAGCCGCAGGGCGCGGATTTCGACATGTTCCGCCTGGCATTCGCCGCCTACCGGGCCCTGCGCCGCGCCGGCCTGTCGATCGACATCCTGCCGCCCGACTGCGCCGACCTGTCGGCCTACAAGCTGGTGCTGGCACCCGGCCTGATGCGCCTGTCTGACCCGCTGCGCGCCGCGCTCGGTCAGTATCGGGGCCTGGCCCTGATCGGCCCCCGCAGCGACAGCAAGACCGCCGAGATGGCAATCCCGGTGCCGCTCGGCCCGGACCTGCCCGGCCTCGACGTGACCGTGGCGCTGGCCGAAAGCATGCCGCCCGACGCACAGGTGCCGCTGGCGGGCGGCGGCGCGTTCCGCCACTGGTTCGAGCATCTCGAAGGCGCAAGCGAGGTCAGCCTCGCCACCGCCGATGGCCGCCCGGCGATCATGGGCAACCGCCACCTGCGCTACCTTGCCGGCTGGCCCGACGATGCGACCTTTGACCGGATCGTCGCCGCACTTGCGGCCGAGGCGGACCTGCCGGTTGTGGCCATGCCCGATGGCCTGCGCCTGCGTGACACCGCCACCCACCGTTTCGTCATCAACTACGCGCCCGAGGCGCAGGACTGGAACGGCATCACCATCCCCGCCGCCGGAGTGCACTGGGAAGCGCTCGGATGATCGAGTTCGGGGTTACGCGGGCGGGAATGCCGGTGCATCAGATCCGCCTCGCCGCGGGCGATCTCGCCGTCGAAATCCTGACCTGGGGCGCGGTGCTGCACACGGTGCGGCTGGCAGGCGTGGATCGGTCGCTGACGCTGGGCGGCG
Organism: Pseudomonadota bacterium; assembly: GCA_963205075.1. GTDB lineage: Bacteria > Pseudomonadota > Alphaproteobacteria > Rhodobacterales > Rhodobacteraceae > KLAP22. The sequence continues at coordinate 16,272 of CAUJIU010000032.1, forward strand.
GCTCGGTCGCCGATTATCAGGGCGCCATGTGTTACCACGGCTCGATCATCGGGCCCGTTGGCAACCGGATCGGCGGGGCGCGGGCCACCATCGCGGGCATGACCTACGAGCTGGAGCGCAACTTCAACGGCCGCCATACCCTGCATTCGGGCAAGGATGCCACGCATCTGCGCATCTGGGAGGTGGACGAGGTCACGGCCAGCGCCGCGACGCTGTCGACAGTCCTGCCCGATGGCCAGTGCGGCCTGCCCGGCAACCGGCGCCTGAGCGCGCGCTACGAGGTGAGCGCCCCCGCCGCGCTGACCCTGACCCTGACGGCCACGACCGACGCCACCACCCTGATGAACCCGGTCAACCACAGCTACTGGAACCTCGACGGCACGCCCGACTGGGACGGGCACCGGCTGAAGGTGGCCGCCGACCGCTGGCTGCCGGTCGACGATGACATGCGCCCGACCGGCGAGGTTGCCCCGGTCGAAGGCACGGCGATGGACTTCCGCGCGGCCCGCGCCATCCGGCATGGCCGCGACGTGTTCGACAACAACTTCTGCCTGTCGGATGCGCGCTCGGGCTTGCGCGACGTGCTGTGGCTGCGCGGGCAAAGCGGGGTCGGCATGACCGTGGCCACCACCGAGCCGGGCATTCAGGTCTATGACGGCAGGCAGGCGCAGCGGCCCGGGCGCGGCACCCACGAGGGGCTGGCGATCGAGCCGCAATTCTGGCCCGATGCCACCAGCAACCGCCGCTTTCCGTCGATCCTCCTGGGCGCGGGCCAGACTTACCGGCAGGTCAGCCAGTGGCGGTTCGGGCGCGACATGGCGCTCTAGCCGTCGGTCGCGGCGCGATACCAGCTGACGATCTCGGCGCGGGCCACATCGTCCATCTCGACCGCATTGGGCGGCGGCATCGCGTGGCTGACCCCCGCCGGAAGGTATATCCGCTGCGCGGCGCTGGCGACCTGGGCGGGCGTTTCCAGCATCACCCCCTTGGGCGGCCACATCAGCCCGGCGAAGTTCGGCTCGGCGGCGTGGCACATCGAGCAATGGCCGATCACCAGGTTCGACACATCCTCGAAGCCCGGCGCGGAGGCAAACCGCAGCGCATCGCCCTGCAGATGCACCTCGTCATCGCCCTCGTAGCGGAAGGCGGGCGCGGTCGAGAGCCAGGCGATCAGGATCATCAGGATCACCGTGACGCCCCAGGTCCAGGTCGGGTTGCCCCTGCGGCCATGGACCGAGTTGAAATAATGCCGGATCGTCACCCCCATCAGGAAGATCAGGCTGGCGATGACCCAGTTGTACTGGGTGGCAAAGGCCAGCGGGTAATGGTTGGACAGCATCAGGAACAGCACCGGCAGCGTCAGGTAGTTGTTATGGGTCGAGCGCTGCTTGGCGATCTTGCCGTATTTGGCATCGGGCTTGCGGCCGGCCTGCAGATCGGCAACCACGATCTTCTGGTTGGGAATGATGATGAAAAAGACGTTGGCGCTCATCACCGTGGCGGTGAAGGCACCCAGATGCAAAAGCGCCGCCCGGCCGGTAAAGACCTGGGTATAGGCCCAGGCCATCGCCACCAGGATCACGTAAAGCCCGACCATCAGGCGGGTATTGTCATCGCCAAAGCGGCTCTTGCAGATGCGGTCATACAGCACCCAGCCCAGCGCCAGCGACCCGATCGAGATGATGGCCCCCTGCCAGACCGGGATGTCGAGCACGTTGGGGTCGATCAGGTACAATTCGCCGCCCAGGTAATAGACCACGAACAACAGCGCGAAGCCCGAGAGCCAGGTCGCGTAGCTCTCCCACTTGTACCAGACCAGGTCGGCGGGCATCTGGTCGGGCGCCACCAGATATTTCTGCACGTGGTAGAAGCCGCCGCCATGCACCTGCCATTCCTCGCCATCGGCGCCGCTGGCCAGGTTGCGGTCGCGGTGCAGGCCGAGGTCCAGCGCGATGAAATAGAAGGACGAGCCGATCCAGGCGATGCCGGTAATGACATGCAGCCAGCGGACCGAAAGCTCTACCCATTCCATCAACACTGCGGCGTCGAACATCAGATTGGCTCCCATTGGCTCGGCACAAGCTATACCGATCTGGAATTGTTTGTTAATCCATCAAACCGCGATTGCAGCCGGCAAGGTATTGAAAATGCCCTGGCCCGGCGCCGGGCGGCCTCAGCTGCCCCGATAGGTCGAGTAGCCGAAGGGCGAGATCAGCAGCGGCACATGATAATGCGCGCCCGCGTCCGAAATGCCGAAGCGGATCGGGATCACGTCGAGAAACCGCGGCGTCTCGGGCGCTGCCCCGGACTTGTCCAGATAACCGCCGGCGTGAAATACCAGCTCATATGTGCCCGGAAGGAAGTCTTCGGCGGGCAGGATCGGGGCGTCGGTGCGGCCATCGGCATTGGTGATCTTGCTGGACACAAGCCGCCGCTCCGCACCGGTGAGGCGAAACAGCTCGACCGTCATGCCCTTGGCGGGCTGGCCGCGGGCCGTGTCGAGAACATGGGTGGTCAGATATCCGCCGGGCATGATTGGCTCCATTTCATAGGCGCGCCCATCATGGCGGCGTTCGGGGCAAAAGGCGACAGGGTGGCGTGCAAGAGCGGTTTCGGGATTTCCTTGGAAGCAGCGTAGGTTATTCTGATCCATGGCAATATCAGAGTTTTCAGGCCAGAACGGAGCCGCAATGAACCGCTACCCCCGCAACATGATCGGCTATGGCCCCCGCGCGCCTGACGCAGGCTGGCCCGGTGGCGCCAGAATCGCCATCTCGGTCGTGCTGAACTACGAGGAAGGCGGCGAGAACAACATCCTGCACGGCGATGCCGGGTCCGAGGCCTTTCTGTCCGATATCGCCGGGGCCAGCCCCTGGCCCGGCCAGCGGCACTGGAACATGGAATCGCTCTATGACTACGGCGCGCGGGCCGGGTTCTGGCGGCTGCACCGGCTGTTCACCGCGCAAAGCCTGCCCGTCACCGTCTACGGGGTCGCCTCGGCGCTCGCCCGCTCGCCCGAACAGGTCGCGGCGATGCAGGCGGCCGGATGGGAGATCGCCAGCCACGGCCTGAAATGGGTCGAGCATCGCGACATGGCGGAGGCCGAGGAACGCGCCCAGATCGCCGAGGCCATCCGCCTGCACACCGAAGTGACCGGCGCGCGGCCGACCGGCTGGTATACCGGGCGCTGCTCGGTCAACACGGTGCGGCTGACCGCCGAGGCCGGGTTCGACTGGATATCGGACGCCTATGACGATGACCTGCCCTACTGGATCCCGGCGGGCGAGCGTGACCAGCTGGTCATTCCCTACACGCTCGAAGCCAATGACATGCGCTATGCCACCGCGCCCGGCTATATCGAGGGCGAACAGTTCTTTACCTATCTGAAGGACACGTTCGACACGCTCTATGCCGAGGGTGCCGAGGGGCAGGCCAAGATGTTTTCCATCGGGCTGCATTGCCGCCTGATCGGACGGCCGGGCAAGCTGGCGGGGCTGAAACGGTTTCTCGACTATGCCAGGGGTCACGAAGGCGTCTGGTTCGCACGCCGGCTGGATATCGCCCGCCATTGGGCGCGGGCGCATCCGCCCGAACTGACAGAGCGGCCGACGGCGCTGGGCAAGGCGGCTTTCGTCGCGGCCTATGGCGGCATCTTCGAACATTCGGCCTGGATCGCGGAGCGGGCATGGGCGCTGGAACTCGGCCCGGCGCATGACAGCGCCGCCGGGTTACACAACGCGCTGGCGCGGGTGTTCCGCTCGGCCAGCCGCGATGAACGCCTGGGCGTGCTGCGCGCCCATCCCGACCTTGCCGGCAAGCTGGCGCAGGCCCGGCGGCTGACCGAGGACTCAACGCGCGAACAGGCGGGCGCGGGGCTGGACGCGCTGACCGATGCCGAGCGGGCGAAGTTCACCGAGCTTAACGCCGCCTATATGGCCAAGCACGGCTTTCCCTTCATCATCGCGGTCAAGGACAATACCAAGGCCAGCATCCTGCGGGCCTTCACCCTCCGCATCGACAACGATACCGAAACCGAATTCGCCACCGCCTGCGCCCAGGTCGAGCGCATCGCGATGTTGCGGCTGAAAGCGATCCTGCCATGACCAGCTACGCCTTTCCGCCTGGCGGCATGCCGCCCCTGACCGATGATCCGGCGAAGGCCGGGTCGGTCTTTACCACCGCCTATGCCTTCATCCCCGGCTCGACCATGCGCGATATCGTGGCGAGCCTCCTGCCCGGCTGGACCGGCACCCGCGCCTGGATCATCGCCCGGCCGCTGAGCGGCTTTGCCGAGACATTCGCCCAATACGCGGTCGAGGTGGCCCCCGGCGGCGGCTCGGACATGCCCGAGCCGGATGCGGGAGCCGAGGCGGGGATATTCGTCGCGCGCGGCACCATGCGGCTGATGCTGGACGGGCAGCCACACGACCTTGCCCCCGGCAGCTACGCCTATATTCCGCCGGGGCGCGGCTGGGCGGTGCACAACCCCGGCGAGGCGCCGCTGCAATTCCACTGGATCCGCCGCCGCTATCAGCCCGCCGCCGGACTGGGCCTGCCCGACCCGATCCTGACCTCGGACGCGGAAAGCCCGTTCAACTACATGCCCGGCACCCGCAAATGGGCGACCCAGCGCTTTGCCGATCCGGCCGACCTGCGCCATGACATGCATGTCAACATCGTCACCTTCCAACCCGGCGGGCGCATCCCGTTTGCCGAGACCCACATCATGGAGCATGGGCTCTATGTGCTTGAGGGCACGGCAGAATACCTGCTGAACCGCGACTGGGTCAGCGTTGGCCCCGGCGATTTCATGTGGCTGCGCGCCTATTGCCCGCAGGCCTGCATCGCCACCGGCACGGGGCCGTTCCGCTACCTGCTCTACAAGGACGTCAACCGCCATCCGGGGCTGACCCTGCCATGAGCGACCTGCGGATCGAGCCGCTGACCGCCGCCGCCTTCGCACCTTTCGGCGATGTGCTGGAGGCGCGCGGCGCGGCAGACCGGATCATCAACCAGGGGATGTGCGGGCGCTATCACGACCGGGCGCGGCTGGATTTCGGCCCCGGCGGGCGGGCGGGGATCAGCATCTTTCAGGCCCGGACCCGCAGCCTGCCCTACCGGCTCGATCTGGTCGAGCGGCACCCCGAGGGCAGTCAGGCCTTCCTGCCGATGACCGATGACCCGTTTCTGGTGATCGTGGCCGAGGCGGGGCCGGACGGCCCGACCGGCCTGCGCGCCTTCATCACCGATGGCGCGCAAGGGGTGAACCTGCATCGCGGCACCTGGCATGGGGTGCTGACGCCGCTGTCGGGCAGCGGGCTGTTTGCGGTGGTGGACCGGATCGGCACCAGCGCCAATCTGCAAGAATATCCGCTGGACCCGGCGATCATCGTGCGCGCCTGAGCCGGCCTGCCTCAGACCTTGCCCCAGCCGCCGCCGCCGGGCGTCTCCATCCCGAAAGCGGCCCCGGCCGGCAGGTCGATCTCGTCATTGCCTGCCAGTTCACGCCGGCTGCCATCGGGCATCACCGCCCAGTTGCGCCCCACCGCGCCCGACGCGCCACCATCGCCGCCAAAGGGCGGCACCACCCGGTGCGAGCAGAGCGTGGTCACCGTCAGCGGCTCCAGAAACCGCAGCACCCGCCGCGCGCCGTTGCCGCCGGCCCAGCGGCCCGCGCCGCCCGAGCCATGCCGGACCGAGAATTCTTCCAGCCGCACCGGAAAGCGCTTTTCCAGGATTTCGGGGTCGGTCATGCGGGTGTTGGTCATGTGGCTCTGCACCGCGTCGCAGCCCGCAAATCCCGGCCCGGCCCCGGTGCCGCCGGCAATGGTCTCGTAGTTCTGGAAGCGGTCATTGCCCCAGATGAAGTTGTTCATGGTGCCCTGGCTGCCCGCAATCACCCCCAGCGCCCCGAAGAGCGCGTTGCAGGCCGCCTGCGAGACCTCGGTATTGCCCGCGATCACCGCCGCCGGATAGCGCGGGTTGAGCATTGACCCCTCGGGCGCGACGATGTCGAGCGGCTTGAGGCAGCCTTCGTTGAGCGGGATATCGGAGCCCACCAGCGTGCGGAACACGTAGAGCACCACCGCGCGGCAGACCGCGAAGGGGGCGTTGTAATTGCCCGCGTGCTGGGCGCTGGTGCCGGTGAAATCGACCCGAGCCGAGCGTGCCGCGCGGTCGATGGTGACCTGCACCTCGATCTGCTGGCCGGTATCCATCGGATAGCTGAAGCGCCCGTCGCCCATCCGGTCGATGACCTGGCGCACGCTTTCCTCGGCATTGTCCTGCACATGGCCCATATAGGCGGTGACCACATCGGCGCCGTAGGTCCGGCAGATGCCCAGAAGCGCGCGCCGCCCGGTTTCGTTGGCGGCGACCTGCGCCTTAAGGTCAGCCATGTTCTGATCGGGCGAGCGGCAGGGATAGCGCCCCGATGCCAGCACGGCGCGGGCCTCTGCTTCCAGCAGCCGCCCGGCGCGGACCAGTTGCACATCGTCGATCAGCACCCCCTCGTCGTCGATATGGGTGCTGTCGGGCGGGGCCGAGCCGGGGGTGCGCCCGCCGATATCGGCGTGATGCCCGCGCGAGCCGAGCCAGAAGGCGGGTTTGCCGCCGACAAAGACCGGCGTGACCACGGTCACATCGGGCAGATGCGTGCCGCCGTTATAGGGCGAGTTGAGCATGTAGGCGTCGCCCTCGACGGCGTCCGGCCAGTCGCGCATCACCGTCTTGATCGCCGCCGACATCGAGCCCAGATGCACCGGCACATGCGGCGCATTGGCGACCAGATCGCCCTCTGCATCAAAGATGGCGCAGGAAAAATCGAACCTTTCCTTGATGTTGACCGACCACGAGGTGTTGGCCAGCGTGGCACCCATCTGGTCAGCGATCGACATGAACAGGTTGGACATCACCTCGAGTAGCACCGGATCGGCCGAGGTTCCGGCCGAGGCGGCGCGCTGCATCGGCGCGGTGCGGGTCAGCACCAGGTTGGCATGGGCGTCGATCTCGGCCGACCAGCCGGGCTCGACCACGTTGGTGCCCGTGGGCTCGGTGATGATGGCGGGCCCGGCGATGCGGCGGCCCCGCGTCAGCCCGGCCCGGTCAAACAGCGGCGCGGCCAGACGCTGACCCTCGCGGTAGATCCGCGCGGTGGCAAGCGGGCCGGTATCGGTGGCGGGCAGCGGCATCGCGGGCAGGGCGCTGCCCGCGCCAATGGCCTCGACGCTGATCATCTCGAACAGGATGGCGCGTTCGGGCGAGGCAAAGCCGAAGCGGGCCAGATGCGCGGCCTCGAAGCCCGCGCGCATCTCGGCCTCGGTGCCGAAGGTGACCTCCAGCGCCTGATGCGAGCCGTCATAGCGCAGATGCACCCGCGCCTCGGTGCGCGCCACCTGCGCGCCTTGGGCGGTGACCTCGTCGCCGGCTTCGGCCAGCAGCGTGTTGATGGCCGCCTGCGCGCCCGCCACGTCGCCAATGGGCGCATCATGCTGCGCCTCGCGCAGGGCGCGGATCTCGGCCAGCCCCATGCCAAAGGCCGAGAGCACCCCGGCAAAGGGATGGACCAGCACCCGCCCCATCCCCAGCGCATCGGCGACCAGGCAGGCATGCTGCCCGCCCGCGCCGCCAAAGCATTGCAGCGTGTAGCCGGTCACGTCATGGCCGCGCTGGACCGAGATCTTCTTGATGGCATTGGCCATGTTGTCGACCGCGATCCGCAGGAATCCCTCGGCCATGTCCTCTGGCGTCCTGGCGGGCTGGCCGGTGGCCTCGGCCACCTCGCGGGCCAGCGCCTCGAAGCGCTGGCGCACCACATCAGCGTCCAGCGGCAGAGTTCCCTCCGGTCCGAATACCGCCGGAAAATGCGCAGGGTCCAGCTTGCCCAGCATGACGTTGCAATCGGTCACGGTCAGCGGCCCGCCCCGGCGATAGCAGGCCGGGCCGGGATCGGCGCCCGCGCTTTCCGGGCCAACCTGAAAGCGTCCGTCGCGGAAGCTGCAGATCGAGCCGCCGCCGGCGGCGACGGTGTGGATATCCATCATCGGCGCGCGCATCCGCACGCCGGCAACCTCGGTCTCGAACGACCGCTCGAAGGCGCCGGCATAGTGGCTGACATCGGTCGAGGTGCCGCCCATGTCAAAGCCGATCACCCGGTCATGGCCGGCAGCCTCGGCCGTGCGCACCATGCCGACGATGCCGCCCGCCGGGCCTGACAGGATCGCGTCCTTGCCCTGAAACAGCGCCGCATCGGTCAGCCCGCCATTGGACTGCATGAACAGGAGCCGGTCGCAGACATTGCCGATATCCAGCGCATCGGCCAGTCGGGACACGTAGCGCCGCAGGATCGGCGAGAGATAGGCATCGACCACCGTGGTATCCCCGCGCCCCACCAGCTTGGCCAGCCGCGACACCTGATGCGAGACCGAGATCTGGGTGAAGCCCATCTCATGCGCCAGTTCGGCCACGCGCAATTCGTGCGCGGGGTTGAGATAGCTGTGCAGAAAGGCAATCGCCACCGAACGCAGCCCCTCGGCATGGGCAGCCGCAAGGGCCGCGCGGGCGCCCTCAAGATCGAGTGCGGTGATTTCCGCGCCTTCGGCGCCGAGCCTGCCGCCAACCTCCGCGACCCGGCGAAAGAGCAGGTCCGGCCGCCGCACCTCCAGATCGAACAGGCGCGGCCGGTTCTGGTAGCCGATGCGCAACAGGTCGCCGAAGCCGCGGGTGATGAGCAACAGCACCGGCTCGCCCTTGCGCTCCAGCAGGGCGTTGGTGGCCACGGTCGTGCCCATCTTGACCGCCGCGATCGACCCCGGCGCGGGCCGCGCGGTGCCCATCAGGTCGGCGATGCCCTGCACGGCGGCGTCGCGGTAGCGCTCGGGGTTTTCGGACAAGAGCTTGTGGGTCACGAGGCTGCCATCGGGCCTGCGCGCCACGATGTCGGTGAAGGTGCCGCCCCGGTCGATCCAGAAATCCCAGCGGCTCAATGCTTGTCTCCGTCCGGGGTGTAATCCGCGCCTGCGGGTCCGCGATAGCGCGACAACAGCTCGGGATCGACCTCGGACCCGTCCCAGAGAAAGTGCAGGATGCCCCTGCGCACCGAACCCTCGCGCCGCGCGGCGATGTCGGCGTCGGACACGGTGACGCGCTGCGACATGCGCCGCGCCCACTGGCCCAGACGGTCATACATGCGGGCGATGACCTCCCCATGATCGGGGCTGCCGCCCAGATCATTGTATTCGTGCGGATCGGCCTGCTGGTCGAACAGCATCGGGCGGAACCCGCCCTCGGCATGGACGAATTTCCACCGCCCGTCGGCGATCATGAACAGCCGCGCGTCGCGCGGGCTGACGCCCAGCTCGGTGCAGGCCGGGGTCATCGAATAGTCATATTCGCTGACCGCGAACTCGCGCCAGTCGGGGCGCTGGCCGTGGATCAGCGGCATGAGCGAGCGCCCTTCCACGATGTGATCAGGCACCTCTCCGCCCGCCGCCTCGATGAAGGTGGCGGTCAGGTCGATCAGCTCGACCAGCGAGGTATCGACCGTGCCGCGCGTGGCATCCGCCTGAGGCGAGGGATCATAAACGATCAGCGGCACCCGCACCGAGGGGTCGTGAAACAGGTCCTTCTCGCCCAGCCAGTGGTCGCCCAGATAGTCGCCATGATCGGAGGTCAGCACGATCATGGTATCCTTGTCGCGCCCCGTGGCCTCCAGATGGTCAAGCAGCCGGCCAAGCTGGTCATCGCATTGCGCGATCAGGCCCATATAGGCGGGGATGACCCTGGCGCGGGCCTCGTCGCGCTGGAAGACGGCGGCGATCCTGTTGGCCATGAAGGCCCCGTAGACCGGATGCGGGTCCTGCCGCTCGCGGTCGCTGCGCTGGGGCGGCAGCACATGCTCGGGCCCGTAGAGCGCATGGTAGGGCGCGGGCACGATATAGGGCCAGTGCGGCTTGATGTAGCTCAGATGCGCGCACCACGGGCCGGGATGGCTGTCGATGAAATCGATGGCGCGGCTGGTAAGCCAGGGGGTCTCGCTGTCTTGCTCGAGGATGTTGGCGGGCTTGTCGGCATTGGCGGTGAGCCAGCCGGTGGCGATGTCGCCGTCATCGATCCCGGCATTGGCGAAGCTGGCCCAGGGGTTGTCGCCGGGATAGCCGCGCGACTTGAGGTATTCGTTATAGGGCGAGCGGCGGCTGTCATAGAAGCCGTCCGGCCCCTCGGCCCAGAGCCCGTCATCGCGGGTCCAGAGGTCAAAGCCGCATTCCGCCTGCCGCGCGCCGATCACGCTGTCGGGGGCGAGGCCGAGGCGGGCCATGCCGGCGGCATCGGCCCGCATATGGGTCTTGCCGATCAGCCAGCACTCCATCCCGGCGGCGCGCAGATGGTCGCCCAGGGTCTGCTCGCCCACCCGCAGCGGAAAGCCGTTCCACTGCGCCCCGTGCGACGAGGCGTAGCGCCCGGTATAGGCCGACATGCGCGAGGCGCCGCAAACCGGGGACTGCACATAGGTGCGCTCGAAGCGCACGCCGCTGGCGGCCAGCCGGTCGAAATTCGGGGTCCGCAGATGCGGGTGGCCGGTGCAGCCCAGATAATCGAACCGCAACTGGTCATACATGATGAACAGGATGTTCTTGGCCGCCATGATGTCCCCCGCTTCGCTGGTGCCACCCAAACCCGAAAGGCTGCGCGGCACAAGGGCGGGCGGGCCGCGACCCTTGGGGCGGTCCGCCTGCATTTGCGTCGATTTGTTACCGGATTTCGTGCTATGAGGAACCGTGGGATCGCCAGTTGTTAACAGCTGGCGCCCAGACTGGTCACTGCGGCTGTGGGAGTTCGCAATGACTGTTTCAAAGGGTGACAAGGCGTCTTCGGGCGCCGATGGTGCTTGTCCTAGGTATGCTTGGCTGGCGCGGATCCTGTCGGCGCCGCTGCTGGTCGTCTGGCTCATCGGGCCGTTCGGCATCGAGGCGGCAGGGGCCGGCACGCTGACCGTGCGCGACGATACCGGCGGCAGCATCCTGGCCCGCGCGGTCGAGGTGCAGGGCGCGATCCGCTCGGGCGAACATATCCGCATCACCGGCAATTGCTGGTCGGCCTGCACCATGTATCTGGCGGTTCCCGGCACCTGCGTCACCCGCGGGGCGCGGCTGGGCTTTCACGGTCCGTTCGGGGCGTCGGGCGAACTGGAGAGCGGCTCGTTCGAGCTGATGTCGGGCCTGATGGCAGACCATTATCCGCAACCGATCCGCGATCTGTTCCTCACCCAGTGGCGGCACTCGCGGCGGCTGACCATGCTGAGCGGCAGCGAGTTGATCCGCATCGCCGGCGTGCCCGAATGCGCCTGAGGCCATTGCCGGTTGAGTGTGCCCGGTCGGTCATTTAACATCCCGCCACCGGTTTGCGGGAACGGATTGATGGACATTACCGACAAGGCCCCGGCAACTGGCGAGGTCACGGCCAAGGCCGGCTGGCGGCAGGCGCTGGAAGTCATGAGGCTCTTTGACTCGGGGCAGGTTCAACCGGGCCTGCACAAGCTGGCCGCGATTGGCCAGAGCCATGGCGCCGCCGCCATTGCCTGTTGCCTTGCACGGTGCGGATGCCGGCAGGAGGCGCGCCAGATGCTGGAGCGCGCCGGCGACGACGCGCCATTCCCGATGAAGGCTCTGCGCGACTGGCTTGCCGGCGATGGTCCGGCAGACCTGCCGGGATTTGTCAGCGCAGAAATGGCGCGCTGCCAGGTCGCGACATCCGAGCAATTGTCGAAACTCGGTTGGTGGTCGGACGCCCGGCACCTGCTCACCATGGCCCTCGACACGGCTCCGGGCGCCGTCCAGCCGCGCTGGTTCAATCTGCTGGCCAGATGCGATCTCGAACTCGGCGACCCCGCCGCCGCCCGATCCTGGCTGGAGACCTCGGCGGCAATGGCGGCCGGGTCCGGCAAGGCTTCGGATCATCTGGCACTGGCGCGCGGCTGGCATATCCTGGCCGACTGGGAGGCCGCGCTTGCCGCCGCCCAACGCGGCCTCGCGCTCGAGCCCGGCAACGGCTCGGCGCTGGCTGAATGCGGACGCGCCCTGATGCGGCAGGGCAAGGCCCGGCAGGCGCTGCGGATCACGCGGCGGCTTTTCGCAGCGCGTGCCGGCCTGCCGCCCTTCGAATACCTGCTGCTGTCGCGCATTGCGCTGGCCGCGGGTGATCTGGACGCCGCCGGCACCGTCGTGAAGCTGGCCGCCAGGTTCGGCGCCGCCGATACCGAGATCGCCGGGTCGCAGTTTGGTCTGCACCTTGCCAGCGGTGACGCGCGGGCGGCGCTGGAGATGCTGGAGGCAGATCCTCACCTCGCCCGCAGCCGGCCGCCGCGGGAACTGGCTCTGAGCCTTTGCGAGGCGGTCGATTCCAGACCGGAGGCACTGCGCCTGCTGAGGCTCTGGGCGCCCGACGAGGCCGACATGCTTGTCGGGCAGGCCTTTGACCTGCGAAGCGCAACTGAGGGCCCGCCCGATCAGGGCTTTGACCCGGAGGAAGTCATCGCCCGACGCGGCCTGCCCGAACGGCAACAGTGGAACGCCCGCTGCCGGGCGCTGCTGCGCACCTATCTGGCCCGACGCGAATACCGGCAGTTTGACGCCTTCGCGCGGCTGGCCATCCATTTCGCGCCGCGGCGGCAGATCGAAAAGCTGCATCGCCATGCGCTGGATCGCTATCCCCGCTCGCGCCTGTGCCTGCAACTTGGCTATTACCTGAGCGGACAGACCGTGCCGGCGCAGGACCCCGATGTTGCATTCGCCACCCGGTGGCGGCTGGCCCTGTCGCCCCCGGATCATCCGGTGTGCCGGGCCGCGCGCGACTTCGGGCAGGTCGATCTGCTGTGTACGGCCATGGTTCGCGACGAGAATGCCATTCTGCCGGATTTTCTCGAGCATTACGCGGCGCTTGGCGTCCGGAACTTCCTGATCATCGACAACCGGTCGCGGGAAGACCCCGGGCAGGTGACCCGCAGCTTTCCGCAGCTGAATATCCGCATCGTCAGGGTCGACGAATCCTACGTGACCACCCGGCACGGCATGGCCTGGATCAATGCCGTGCTGGGGGCGACGCTGGCCGAATGGCACCTGTTCGTGGATGTGGACGAATTCCTCGTCTATCCCGGTTCGTCACGGCGCGGCATTGCCGAGCTGATCGGCCAGATGGACGCCGAGGGCGCGGATTGCTTCGGCGCCGAGATGCTCGATGTCTATGACCGCGCCTATGCGCAAGGCCAGGTGCCGAGCGCAGACCGGAAGCGGCACAACCTGTTTCTTGCCACCCGCAGGGTCGCCAACCACCTCGGTTCGCCCGGGCGATACATCAATGGCGGCGTCCGGCGCTATCCGCTCCAGTCCAAGGTGCCCCTGTTGCGTGTCCGGGCCGGCATTCGCTACCTCAACCATGTCACCACCCCGGCGCGGATGGCCTCGGTGGCCGGGGCGCTGATGCATTACAAGGTCTGGCGCGACCGCGACCTGATCGGCTTGGCCCCGTCCGAGATCGCCCGGCACCGCCGGGTGGCAGATCGCGCGCTTGGTTGTGTCCGGCGCCACCAGCAGTTCGGCGCCCTGAACCCGCTTGCGCCGGCCGACCACGCCTTTCACCTCGAAGCGACCGAGCACAACCTGCACCGGCTGGGCTACATCCGGTCCGGCAGCAGCTGGCAGGCCCGCACCGGCCTGCGCCTGCCGCCCGATCGCTCGGTCGCCGGACGGCTGGCTTGCGACACCATTGCCCGGCAGGGCGGGATGCCGGGAATTGCGGACCAGCCGAGCCTGGCGCAAGCCATGGCGGCGCTCAGGCTGCCACTGGTGCGCGAAGATGCGGCGACCAGACGGCGGCTGGTGACTGCGACGCTGGCGCGGATCGGGCCACGCTGGATCGCGCTGGGATTTCTGGCGGTGGCGGCGCTGGCCAACGGGCGCGAGGCGGCGGCAACGCGTCTGCTGGCGCGCTTCAGGGCCTCTGTCGGGCAGGCCAGCCCCGGAGCCGAGCGAATTTGCCTCGACCCGATCCTGGCCGAGATCGCCCATCACCGGCCGCAGATCGGCCGGGAGCTGCACGAGCAGCTGATCGCCTCGGGCCTGGGCAACCCGCCGGGATATATCCAGCTGCTGCTGCAATTGGCCGAGTGGCAAAAGCTCGATGCCGCCCTGGCCGCTTTCGATGACGGCAGCGCCCGCTTTGCCATGCCGGCGCTGCGGATGCGCCAGGTCATGCGCGACTGGCCCGCCTTCCAGGACCGCCTCGACCAGTTCCTGAAGTCCGGGCCTGAGCCGACACCGGCGCTGCTGTCGAGGATCAACTGCCTGACCGATCTGTCGGCGCGGGCCGAGTTCCAGAACCGGCTTGCCGCGCAGGTGGCCGGAGATGACTTCAGCCAGAGCGCGAATTCGCTCCAGACGCTGCTGGCGATAGCCGTCGTGCAGCAACGGACGGACGATTTTCTGGCGCTCCATGATGAACATGGGGCAAGGCTGACCGGCGGCGCGGCAGATTACTTCTCGCGCCTGGCCGCGCATTTGCGCCACGGGACGGTCTGGCCGACGGTCTGGGGGATTGGCCTGTCCAAGACCGGGACCACCAGCCTTCACCATTTCGCCGGGCTGGCCGGCCGCCTGAGCGCCCATTGGATCAACCCCTATCTGGGGCGGATGGTTGACGAAACCGACATGCAGATCTTCGATATCGTCAGCGATATCTCGGTTCCCTATTTTGCGCGCCGTTCGGGCGTCAGGCCGGGGCGGCGGCTGATTTCGACCGAGCGCGATTTCGCCTCGTGGCAGCGGTCGCTGTTCAAGCATTACGCGCTGGTCAGGGGCCCGGCCGACCCGAGCTTCGACAGCCTGCGCGCCATGGCCGCGGACGGCGTTCCCTTCATGTTCGACCCGCTGAACACCGAGGTTCATCACGAGGTCTATTTCCGGTTCTCCACCCTGCGGGAGGCGTTCGACTATCAGTGCCGCTGGGTTGACCGCCTTGCGGCCGCGCCCGGCAGTCCGGTGCTCCGGCTGCCGCTGGACAGCCCGTGCAAGGCCGGTCTGGTGGCGGATTTTCTCGGGCTCGGGGGCAGGATCCCGGCCTACCCGCGATCAAACGTCACCCTCGTCGAGGACCTGTCGTCGGAATAGGCCCTTTCGACCGTCTAGGTCCTGAACATCATCTCGGACCGCCCGAACAGGCCGGCGTGGCGTGCGGCATCCCCGGCGTAGAGCCCGGCCACCAGCCTGACCAGATCGGGGTCATAGAGTTGATCATGGGCCGGGCATGTCCCCGCGGCCTGCATCGCACGGATCTCGGATATCGGCATGTCGGCAAACCCGGCGCCGCGCACCAACGCGTAGCGCCGGGTCGTCAGTTGGAGATCCATGGCGATGCCCGAAAACGCGAAGCCGCACAGTTCGGACAACGGGCCGGCGGCCTCGCTCAGGCGCTCGAACTGAACATAGCGGTCATATTCCCGGTAGAGCAGGAGGGTGGATTGCGGCCGCCAATGCAGGTTGGCCATGAGGTTGTCTTTGGCGACCAGCCAGCCGACCCATCGGCGAAATGTCATGGTATCGGCGGCCAGCGGCGGCATGCCGGCGATCCGGACGAGAAATTTCTGCGGCTTGTTGACGATCTTGTCCAGAAAGCAGCTTGCCAGCCTCCCGAAGGGGTCCCGGTGAAAGGTGAAGGTAAAGCCCGCTTCGGCAATTTGCGCGCGCGTGGCCCGGAAATGCTTTGCCCGCTTGTAGGCGGACTCCAGATCCGAGGCATATCCGGCTTCGCCCAGCGCGGCCAGAAAACTCAGTTGCAGCGAGGTGCAGGCGACCTTGGGGATGATGGTGAACACGGTGTTGCCGGGCGCGAAGGCGAGCGCGTTCTGCATCCTTTGTCGCGTGAACGCGTCCTTGATGATCTGCCGGTTTCCGCCCGATCCGCCTGCCAGCCCCTGAGCCATCATCGTGGCCCCGCCGCTGAAAATGCGGAGACGACGACAGGTCCCGACAACGCGCGCGCCGCCGCTGTTTCCGGTCTGTCCATGCGCCCTCCCCGTGATCCGACCGACACTTCCGCAAATCCATTCGCTTGTCGAGCATCAAGCCTGCCACGCCCCGGCAGGTGCGGCGCGGCAGGCTGCGGCAAGATGGTCCTTGACGGGACGGGGTCCGAAATGGCGCAATGGCGCCGAGACTTCTGCAAAGTTCTCTCCAGGGCGCAACCGGGACCGCCTGTCCCGGGCGGCGCCCATGCGTCCGGCACATGTCGCCAGCCGATGTGCCCGACCAGCGAGAGGTCTACGATCCGGGGCTGGCATTTGTGGGTAGCGCATCAGGGTCCGGAGACCGCTTCAATCCGGGTCAGGACAGGTTTGAGGCCGGTTTGTTCCAGACGACCAGACACCGCGGATCGATCCGGCACGGGCATTTCGGGGCCCGGGCCAGCGCCCATTCCAACGCTGCGTGTTGAGCAACCTGTTCGTGGAGTAAACCTATGCGTCGTTCCGCCCTTCGCCGTCAGGCCGCCCTGGCCCAGCCGCGTCCGCCCGAAGATATCGGCCTGCATTCGACGGTGAACCGTCCCTATGACCCGGTGGCGCCCGACGAGGCGAGCCGCATACTCGACGCCGCCATCGCCTATGTCGCCGAGGTGGGGGTCCGCTTCGAGCCCGGGACCGAAGCCGACGAAATATTCGCCGCCGCCGGCTGCGATGTGGCCGACGGGGTGGTGCGCATTCCCGCCGCCGTCACCCGCGCGGCGCTGGCCGGCTCTGCCCGGTCGGTGCGGCTGTGGGACCGCGCCGGCACGCGGCATCTGGACCTCGACAAGGACCACACATGGTTCATTCCCGGCATGACCTGCATCCGGGTCTATGACTGGGAAACCGGCGAGCCGCGCGACAGCACGCTGGCCGATCTGGCCCGCATCACCCGTCTGGCCGACGGGCTGGAGAATATCGACGCCGTCTGCGTGGCCTGCAAGGACATCCCCAACTCGACCCCGGCCGGCGAGATCGGCGAGTTTCTCTGCCTGATCGAGAACACCTCCAAGCCGCTGGAATTTCTCTGCGAGCATGACCGGACCCTGCATGCAGCCATCGAGATGGCGGCCGCCCTGCGCGGCGGACATGCGGCGCTGCGGGCCAAGCCCTATTTCCTGCATCTGGTGACGCCCCTGCCCGCCAGCTACGCCGCCACCCATGTCGAGCAGATCCTGACCTGCGTGCGCGCCGGGGTGCCGGTGGTTTCGGGCACCGTCGCCTTCGGCGGCGCCTCCTCGCCGATCACGGTGGCGGGTTGCGTCATGCACGCGCTGGCCACCGATTTCGGCGCGATGGTGCTGGGCCAGCTGGCCGCGCCGGGGTCATTCTGCATCGGCGCCGGCATGGCCTATTTCATGGAGGCCGCGACCGGCGCCATCGGTTCGATCGCGCAGGTGATGCTGGGCGAGCAGCTGATCTGCCAGATCCGCCGGCAGATGGGCATTCCCTCGTTCACCGCCTTCGCCGGACGGGTGAAGGCCCGCCGGTTCAATCAGGATGCGGTCTGGGAGCTGTCGACGCTGATGACGCAGGTCTATTTCAGCCGCCCGGCCACTTGCGACTATCTGGGGCTGAACGACAACGGCATGACCTATTCGGTCCATTCGCTGATGCTGGCCAACGATCTGGCCGGCCTGCTGCGGACCCTGTGGCGTGGCGCCCCGGTCAATGATGACCATCTGGCGCTGGATGTGGCGCGCGAGATCGGGCCGTTCGGCAACTTTCTGGGCCATGTGCACACGGCCAGCCATTGCCGGACGGTGAACTGGCCCTCGCTCTATCTGGGCGCCAACGCGCCGCTCTCGACCACCGACAAGCCCGATCTCGACCTCAAGGAGCGGATCGACGCCGATCTGGCCCGGCGCCTCGCGGCCGAGGGGCCGCAACCGCTGGATGCCGGTCTGCGCGCCAGACTTCAACAGATTGCCGCGGCGCATTCCACCTGATGCGCCGCCCCGACAGGAGGCATGACATGCAACATGGTAAGACCATCTTCCTTGGAACTTTCGCGCGGGAGGCCCGCCATGCGCCGCGCCGCTAGCCGCAGGCCCGCCCCGGCCGCCATCGTCGCGGGGCCGCATTCCGCTGCCAGCCGCCCCTATGACACCATGTTGCCGGCGACGGTGCAGCCCATCGTCGATGCCGCCTTCACCATTCTGGAGGAGATCGGCGTGCGGATCGAGGCCGGGACCGAGGCCGATGCCCTGCTGGCCGCGGCGGGCTGCGTGGCGGCAGCCGATGGCGTGGTCAGGATGCCCGCCCAGGTGGTGCGCGCGGCGCTGGCCTCCTGCGCCAGGTCGGTGCGGCTCTGGAACCGTGACGGCAGCGGCGGCATCGACATCGACCGGGACCACACCTGGTTCATGCCGGGGATGACCTGCATCAAGGTCTATGACCAGACAACCGGCGAACCGCGCGACAGCACCCGGCAGGATCTGGCGGCCATCACCCGGCTGGCCGATGGCCTGCCAAACATCGATGCGGTCTGCGTGGCCTGCAAGGACGTCGAGAACTCGGACCTCGGGGGCGAGATCGGCGAGTTTCTCTGCATGATGGAGAACACCACCAAGCCGCTGGAATACCTGTGCGAATGGACCCGCTCGCTGCAGGCCGCGATCGAGATGGCCGCGGCCCTGCGCGGCGGGCATGCGCAACTGGCGGCGCGGCCCTACTTCCTGCACATCGTCACGCCGCTGCCCCTGTGCTTTACCAAGGACCATATCGGGCAGGTGATCACCGCCGTGCGCGCCGGGGTTCCGGTCAGTGTCGGCACGCTGGCTATCGGCGGCGCCTCGGCACCGATCACCACCGCCGGCTGCGTCGCCCAATGCCTTGCCACCGATTTTGCCGGCATCGTCCTGGGGCAGGCGGTGCGGAAGGGCAGTTTCTGCATGGGCAGCACCAACCCCTATTTCATGGAGCCGGCCACCGGCGGCATCGGCAACCTGCCCCAGACCATGCTGGGCGAACAGCTGATCTGCCAGATCCGCCGCGCGCTTGGCATCCCCTCGCTGACCGGACTGGGCGGCGCGGCGGGCGCGCGCCGCTTTGGCCAGGACGCCGTGATGGAAATCGCCACGCTGATGGGCCAGATCTTCCACACCCGGCCGGCAACCTGCGACTATCTGGGCTCGCTCGATCAGGGGATCACCTATTCGATGCATGCGCTGCTGCTGTGCGATGACTATGCCGGGCTCCTGCGCACGCTCTGGGCCGGGACCGAGATCAACGCCGACACGCTGGCGCTCGATGTCCTGCGCGAGACCGGGCTGTTCGGCAACGTGCTCGGCCACGAGCATACCGCGCGCCATTGCCGCACCACGCTGTGGCACAGCCGCTACTTTGGCGGCAACGAGCCGCTCAGCACCACCGGCCTGCCCGACCGGACCTTGTTTGAGCGCATCGATGCCGATCTGGCCGGGCGCCTGGCCGCTCCGGGGCCGGAGCCGCTCGATGCCGATCTGAGCGCGCGCCTGCGGGCGATCCATGTGCGATACTCTGCCGCGGAGGCCCACTGACATGACCCGCGACCCCCGTTTCGACATCCTGTTCGAGCCGGTCCGTATCGGCCCGGTGACGGCGCCCAACCGCTTCTACCAGGTGCCCCATTGCACCGGCATGGGCAACCTGCACCCAAGGACGCTGGCCGTGATGCGCGGGGTCAAGGCCGAGGGGGGCTGGGGGGTGGTCAACACCGAATATTGCTCGATCCATCCCAGCTCGGACGACACCCACGCCCCCTACGCCTCGCTCTGGGACGAGGGCGACGTGCGCAACATGGCCGCGATGACCGAGGCGGTGCACGCCCATGGCGCGCTGGCCGGGGTCGAGCTGTGGCATGGCGGCCAGCGGTCCTCGAACGTGCTGAGCCGCGAGGCACCGCTGGGGCCCGACAGCATGATGGGCGAGCGCAACCCCTGGCAGAGCCAGCGGATGGACCTTGAAGATATCCGCAACCTGCGCGACTGGCACCGCGCGGCGGCGCGGCGGGCGCTCGAGGCGGGGTTCGACATCGTCTATGTCTATGCCGCCCACACCTATCTGCTGACCCAGTTCCTTGACGCCTCGACCAACCGCCGCAGCGACGAATATGGCGGCGAGGCCATGGCCCGCGCCCGGCTGTTCTTCGAGTTGCTGGAGGACACGCGCGAGATCGTGGATGGCCGCGCGGCGGTGGCCACACGGATCGAGGTCTATGACGAAAGCGGGGCAGGCAAGGATGCGCGGGCCGAGATCCTGGCCCGCGCCGCGCCGCTGGTGGACCTCTTCGATGTCACGGTGCCGGATTACGGGGTCGAGATGGGCCCCTCGCGCTTTTTCGGCGAGGCGGAGCTGGAAGGCCATGTCGCCCATGTCCGGGCGCTGACCGGCAAGCCGGTGGTCAGCGTCGGCCGCTTCACCAGCCCCGAGACCATGCTGGGCCAGGTCCGGCGCGGGGTGCTGGACCTGATCGGCGCGGCGCGGCCCTCGATCGCCGACCCGTTCCTGCCGGCCAAGATCCGCGAAGGCCGCCTGGACGATATCCGCGAATGCATCGGCTGCAACATCTGCTACGCGCATGACTGGCTGGGCGCGCCGATCCGCTGCACCCAGAACCCGACCATGGGCGAGGAATGGCGGCGCGGCTGGCACCCCGAGCACGCGCCGGCGGTGACGGGCCGGGCCGATCCGGTGCTGGTGGTGGGTGCCGGTCCGGCGGGGCTGGAGGCGGCGCTGACCCTGGGGCGGCGCGGGGTCCCGGTGCTGCTGGCCGAGGCCGAGAACGAGCCCGGCGGGCGGGTGACGCTTGAAGCCGGGCTGCCCGGCCTGACCGAATGGGGACGGGTGCGCGACTGGCGGGTGCACCAGATCGGCAAGCTGGCCGAGGTGGAGCTTTACCGCGCCTCGCGGATGGACCGCGCCTCGGTGCTGGAGACCGGGGTCCGGCATGTGATCGTCGCCACCGGCAGCCTCTGGCGCAGCGACGGGCGCGGCCGCAGCCACCCGGCCGGGGCCGCGAGTTTCGCCGATGCGCGCACCATGACGCCGGACGCGATCCTGCGCGGCGCGCGGCCCGGGGGCCCAGTGGTGATCTTTGACGACGAAGAATACCACATCGCCGCCGGTATCGCCGACATGCTGGCAGGCGAGGGGCTTGAGGTGACCTATGTCACCCCCGGCAAGGTCGCCGCCGAATGGGCGATCTTCACCACCGAGCAGGCGCAGTTGCAGGCCCGCCTGATCGAGCGGGGCGTCAGGATCGTCACCTCGACCGTGGTGACCGGCCTTGGCGACGGGACGGCGGAACTGGCCTGCGCCTTTACCGGCGCGGTGACGCAGGTGGCCTGCGCGGGCTTCGTGCCGGTGACCTCGCGCGAGCCCTCCGACGGGCTCTGGCACGCGCTGCGGGATGCCGGGCTTGCCACGCTGGTGCGCGCGGGCGATGCGCGCGCGCCGGGGCTGATCGCCCACGCGGTCCATGACGGCCACCACGCCGCCCGCGCCCACCTGACCCCGGCCGGGGACATGGTGGCGCAGCGCGACCGTGTGGTGATCGGCTAGGATCAGCCCAGCAAACCGCGGGCCGCGAGGTTGCGCATCAGGTGGCTGGCGCCAAAGCGCCATTCCGGGCATTCGGTGGCAAGGCGCACGGTGTTGGTCAGCCGGCCAAGGCCGGGCGAAGAAATCGTCACTCGGTCGCCAAGCTTGTGGGTGAAGCCCTCGCCCGGAACGTCCCGATCCTGGGTCGGGGCAAACAGGGTGCCAAGGTAGAGCATGATCCCGTCGGGATACTGGTGATGGCGGCCAAGCGTCTGGCGCACCAGGTCCTCGGGGTCGCGGCTGATTTCCTTCATCGAGCTGTGGCCGTCCATCACGAAGCCGTCCGGCCCCTCGACCCGCAGGTCAAGCTCCGCGCGGCGCACGTCATCGAGCGTGAAGTCATCCCCGAACAGGCGGATCATCGGCCCGATCGCGGCGGAGGCGTTGTTGTCCTTGGCCTTGGACAGCAGGAGCGCCGAGCGGCCCTCGACATCGCGCAGGTTCACGTCATTGCCCAGCGTCGCGCCGACGATCCGGCCCCGCGACGACACGGCCAGCACCACCTCGGGCTCGGGGTTGTTCCAGGTCGAGATCGGGTGCAGCCCGACATCGGCACCGGGACCGACCGCCGAGAGGACCTGCGCCTTGGAAAACACCTCGGCATCGGGGCCGATGCCAACCTCGAGATACTGGCTCCAGAGCCCCTCGGAAATCAGCGTGGCCTTGATCCGGGCGGCCTCGGGCGAGCCGGCGCGCAGGTTGCGCAGCGAGCCGCCGATGGCCGCGCCGACCCGGGCGCGGATCGCCTCGGCGGCGCGCGGGTCGCCCGAGGCGCGCTCCTCTATCACCCGCTCGACCATCGACTGCGCGAAGGTGACGCCGCAGGCCTTGATCGATTGCAGGTCGCAAGGTGCAAGGAAATAGGGCGCGGACCCGCCGACCGGGGCCGCGCAGAGCGACGCGAAGCTGCCAAGGCTGTCACCCGGCGCGTTGCGGACATATCCGCCCGGGTCATCCATCTCGCAGATGTCGCGCACAAGGGGTGCTGCGGGGCTGGTGATGTCGATCACCTCGCCGCCGCGCAGGGTAACGGCGCAGGGCCCGATTCCGGGGCGCTCGACCCGGCCCAGAAACGTGCCGGTCTGTTCATGTTCGGTCAGGAAGGTGGTCATGGGTCTCGCATCCTTGGGGCCCGGGATCAGGCGGCGGGCGATTCTGCCCCGATGCGCAAATCTATCGCGGGCGGGGAATTTGTCCAACAATCCCATAAAATCGCCAAAAGGCAATTCCTGCTGTTTCGCGCCGCACTGAATCCGCCTACCCTGACCCGGTCACTTGCAGGGAAACGGGGCATGGCCAGGTTCAGGCAGATCGATCGCGGCGGGCCGCTGCCTGACCTGATCGCGGCTCAGATCATGGCGCAGCTGCGCAGCGGCGAGCTGAGGGAAGGCGACGCGCTGCCGACCGAAACCGCGCTGGCCGGGATGCTGGGCGTCAGCCGCAACGTGGTGCGCGAGGCCATCGCCAGGCTGCGCTCGGACGGGGTCATCGACACCCGGCAGGGGCGCGGCGCGGTGATCCGGCCACTGTCAGAACGCGCCACCTTTCGGATCGACACGGCGGCGCTGGGCAGTATCGAGAACCTCGTGGACCTGTTCGAGCTGCGCGGACTTCTGGAGATCGACGCGGCGGGCATCGCCGCCCGGCGGCGCAGCGATACCGATCTGGCCGCCATGGAGGCCGCAATCGACGCCATGGCGGGGGCCAGCGAGTTTGACGAATTGCAGCTGGAAGCCGATGCGCGCTTTCACCGCAGCCTGGGTCAGGCCACGCGCAACGGCTATCTGTCGACCATCATCGACTACCTCTCGTCCCGGCTCAAGGAAACCACCCGCGCAACCGGCCGGGTCTATACGCGGGACGACCTGATCGACGTGACCATCGGCGAACATCGCCGGGTGTTCGACGCGGTGAAGTCCGGCGACGCCGAGGCGGCGCGCGCCGCCATGGCCGGCCACATCAGGGGCGCGGCGGCGCGGCTGGGAGTGCCGTTACCCTAGGCCAACCCTTGGCACTGTC
Organism: Pseudomonadota bacterium; assembly: GCA_963205075.1. GTDB lineage: Bacteria > Pseudomonadota > Alphaproteobacteria > Rhodobacterales > Rhodobacteraceae > KLAP22. Next base: position 39,922 of record CAUJIU010000032.1, read on the forward strand.
CGGCGGCCGACCCTCAGGACCAGCCGGCATCGACCACAAAGGTCTGGTTGGTCACCGCCCGCGCGCTGTCGGAGGCCAACATCAGCACCACCCCGGCGATGTCCTCCGGCTCGATGAACCGCTTGAGGCACTGGCTGGCCATGACGGCGGCGTGCAGTTCGGGGGTCAGCCACTTCTCGACCTGCCGCGCCGTGCGCACAAAGCCCGGCAGCACGCAGTTCACCCGGATGCCATCGGGGCCGAGGTCGCGCGCCAGCGCATGGGTCAGGCCCTCGATGGCGGCCTTGGCCGCGACATAGGCCGGGGCGTCCTGCAACCCGACGCGCCAGGCAATCGAGCTCATGTTGACGATCGCGCCCTGCTGCCGGCGCCGCATGGACGGGACCACCGCCTGCGCCGCGAAGAACTGGTGGTCAAGGTTGACGGCCATGCGCTCGCGCCAATAGGCGGGGCTGACATCCTCGATGCGGTGCCGGTCGTCATGGGCGGCGTTGTTGACCAGCACATCGAACTCGCCCAGCTCGGCGGCGGCCTGGCTGAAGCCATAGGACAGCGCGTCGCTGTCGGTCAGGTCCAGCGTCACCGACCGCGCGCCCTGACCCAGCTCCGCCTCCAGCTGCCTGCCGGCCGCGGCGTTGATGTCGAAAATGGCCACGCGGGCGCCCTGGCGGTGAAACGCCGCCGCTATGGCCGCGCCGATGCCGCTGGCGCCGCCGGTGACGGCGACGGACTTGCCCGCGAGGTCGGGATAAACCGCCGTGCCGCCGGTCAAAGCCGCAGCTCGGTGGCGGGATCGAACAGGCAGACCTTGTTCATGTCGACGGCCAGGCCGATGACCGCGCCTTCGGCGGGCGCATCGTCGGGCTCGCAGGAAACCACGGCGGTCTGACCGGCGATGCGGGTCATCAGGATGGTCTCGGAGCCGGTCGGCTCGATCAGGTCGACCATGGCCGAAACGATCACCGACCGTTCGCCCCGGCGCTCGGCGCGCTGCTCCTGCGGGGCGCTGAAATGCTCGGGCCGGACGCCGAAGATGACCTTCTGGCCAGGGCGGAGCCCGCCGGCCCGGCCCTCGGGCAAGGGCAGGACCGCGCCGTCGCCGCCATCGAGCACCACGCCCCGCGCCCCATCGCTTTCACCGATGGTGGCGGAAAGGAAGTTCATGTTGGGCGAACCCATGAACCCGGCCACGAACTTGTTGACCGGCTGCTCGTAGATGGTCTTGGGCGTGTCGTATTGCTGCAGGACACCCTTGTACATGACCGCGATCCGGCTCGCCAGGGTCATGGCCTCGATCTGGTCATGGGTGACGTAGACCGTGGTCTTGCCGACGCTCTGGTGCAGCTTCTTGATCTCGGTGCGCATCTCGATCCGCAGCTTGGCGTCGAGGTTCGACAGGGGCTCGTCGAACAGGATCAGCTTGGGGTCGCGCACCAGCGCCCGGCCCATGGCGACGCGCTGCCGCTGGCCGCCTGATAGCTGGCTGGGCTTGCGGTTCAGCAGCGGCTCGATCTGCAACAGGGCCGCCACGCGGGCGATGGTCTCGGCCTGCTCCGCCTTGGGAATGCGGCGGCTTTCCATGCCGAAGGACATGTTCTCGCGCACCGTCATGGTCGGGTAGAGCGCGTAGGACTGGAACACCATGGCGATGTCGCGGTCCTTGGGGGCCTCGTCATTGACCAGCCGGTCCTCGATGCGGATCTCGCCCGAGGTGACGCTTTCCAGCCCGGCGATCATCGACAGGAGGGTCGACTTGCCGCAGCCCGACGGCCCGACCAGCGCGACGAACTCGCCCGATTCCGCCTCAAGGTTGATGTTCTTGAGAACCTCGACGCCGCCGTAGCTCTTGCGCAGATCCTTGATCAGCAATGATGACATGTCTTTGCTCGCTTTCTATTTCACTGCGCCCTGGGTCAGGCCACGGACAAAGTATTTGCCGCCGACCAGGTAGATGATCAGGGGCGGGATGGCCGACATCAGCACGGCGGCGGCCTCGACATTGTAGTGGCGCTCGCCGGTCCCGGACCCCGAGAAGGCCACGATGGCCGAGGTGATGGGCTGGTTGGCCCCCGAGGTGAAGACGGTGCCGAACAGGAACTCGTTCCAGATGCCGGTGAACTGCCAGATCACGGTCACGATCAGGATCGGCGGCGACAGCGGCAGGATGATCCGCCGGAAGATGCGCCAAAAGCCGGCCCCGTCGATCCGCGCCGCCTTGATCAGGTCGTCGGGGATGTTGATGAAATAGTTGCGGCAGAACAGGGTGGTAAAGGACAGGCCCTGGATGGTGTGGATCAGCACCAGACCCGAGATGGTGTTCGACAGCCCCAGATTGCCCAGCACGAAGGCCCAGGGCAACAGGGTCATCTGTGCGGGCAGGAACACGCCCAGCGTCACCACGCCGAAGATGAAGTTGGCCCCCTTGAAGCGCCATTTCGACAGGATGTAGCCGTTCACCAGCCCGATCGCCGTGGACAGGATCGTCGCCGGAACCGCCATCATCAGCGAGTTCTGGTAGAAACGCGAAACCCCCTCGCAGGTGCCGCCGATGCAGAAGCTGCCCCAGGCCTCGGCCCAATGCGAGAATGTGACCGATTCCGGCCAGGCGATGAAGCCTTCGCGCACGATGGCGTCCAGCGGGCGCAACGTGTTGAGAAAGATGATGACGACCGGCAGCAGATACATCAGCGCAAAGCCGGTGAGGCAGAGGTAGATGATCGTCTTGGAGGTCAGCTGGCGCCGGCGGCTGCCGGTGGCCAGCGGGTTGAACTCGATATGCGCGGCTTCAGCCATGGTGGTCTCCCTGCTGGCGCGCGCGCCATCCGGTGTAGAGGGCGTAAGGGATCAGCACGAGGGCGAGCGCCACGAGGATCATCACCGCGGCGGCCGCGCCCTGGGCGATCTGGCCGCGCTGGAACATCAGGTCATAGACCACGATGGCCGGCACGGTGGTGGCAACGCCGGGCCCGCCCTGGGTCAGGGCGACGACAAGGTCATAGGTCTTGATGGCGAATTGCAGAAGCACCACCGCCACGGCCAGAAAGATCGGCCAGATCGTCGGCAGGATCACCCGCCGATAGGTGCGCGGCATCGAGGCGCCGTCGATCTGCGCCGCCTTGACCAGATCGCCGTCAACCGACCGCAAGCCGGCCAGGATCAGCGCCATGGCAAAGCCCGAAGCGTGCCAGATGCCGGTGAACACCACGACATAAAGCGCGAAGTCGCGGTCGGTGATCCAGTCGAACCGGGCCGAGATCCAGCCCAGATCGTGCAGCGCCAGCTCGACCCCGGTCTGGGGGTGGAAGATCCAGCGCCAGACGGTGCCGGTGACGATGAACGAGATCGCCAGCGGGTAGAGAAAGATGGTTCTCCAGACCGATTCGAACTTGACCCTCTGGTCGATCAGGATCGCCAGCAGCGTGCCGACGACCAGCGAGCCGATCACGTAGAGGCTGCCGAACAGGAACAGGTTCTGGTAGGCGACGGTCCAGCGCCGGGAGGTCCAGAGCCGGACATATTCGCCAAATCCCGCATAGGTGGTATCCGGCAGCAGCGTGGAGTTGGAAACCGACATCCACAGCGTCCAGACCGAGAACAGGATCACATAGGCGATGGTCACCGCGATCGTCGGGATCAGGACCAGTTGCGGGGTATGGTCGGTCAGCCAACGCATCGGCGATTGGCGAGACCGGCTGGATGGGTTCGGTGTCATGTGGTTCGCCCCGGATTTCGCGCCAGAAAGGTGCCTGCCGCGCCGCCCCGAAGGACCGCGCGACAGGCTTGGGAGAGATTACATCTGCGCTTCGACCGCCTCGGCCAGACGTTCCGCGGCTTCTTCCGGGGTAACGCTGTCATCGGCGACGAACTCGGTGATGACCTCCATCATGGCGCCGCGATACTTTTGCAGCACGGTCATGTTGTGGGCCATCGAGCGGACCAGCGTGCCTTCGGCGACCGAGGCCTTGAGGTCTCTCAGGCTGTCCTGCTGGCACTGGGTGAACCCACCCACCGACAGGTCGACATCGGTGCGGGACGGGATCGAGCCCTTGGCGACGTTGAAGGTGACCTGGAACTCGGGCGACATGATGATCTGCGCCAGAAGCTGCTGGCCTTCGACATATTCCGGGTCGCTCTGCTGGAAGAACACCACCGAGTCGGCGTTCAGGATGTAGCCGGTGCCGCCCCAGTCGACCGGGGTCTGGTTGCACAGGTAGTCCACGCCCTCGACATATCCGGCGAGGTTGGCCGAGGCGACGGTCCAGTCCCCCATGAGGAAGAAGGCCGCTTCGCCTTCCATGGTCATGGTCATCGACTGCTCCCAGGAGCGGCCGTTGATGCCGTCATCCATGTAGCCGACCATGCGGCGCAGCTGCGCGAAGGCGTCGATCATGCCCTGGCTGCGCATGGCTTCGGTATCGGCCTCCTGGAAGGCGGCGCGATAGAGATCGATATCCATGCCATAGACCACGCTGTCGAAGGTCGTGGCGTCGGACCAGTCGGCGGCACCATGGGCGATGCAGGTCTTGCCGGCGGCAATCACCGTCTCGCAGGCGGCGTTGAACTCGGCCCAGGTGGTGGGCACGGCCAGTCCCAGCTCGTCCAGGATCGCCTTGGAGCTGTAGAGCCAGTTGACGCGGTGGATGTTCATCGGCGCGGCGACCCAGTGGCCGTTCGGCTTCATGACCGAGATCAGTTCGGGCGCCACGACCGCATCCCAGCCTTCGGCGGCGGCAAGATCGTCAAGGTTGGCGGTGCGGCCGGTCTCGTCCCATTCGGCGATCTCGGGGCCCTTGAGCTGGACGGCGGCCGGCGCGTTGCCCGACACCACGTCCGAGCGCAGCTTGGCCAGCGTGTTCGAGGTGTGGCCGGAAATGGCGGTCTGTTCCCAGACGCCGCCGGCGGCTTCGAACATCTCGCCCAGCGTGGCGATTGCGGCTGCTTCCGAGCCCTGGGCCCACTGGTGCAGCATGTTGGTTCTGGGCTGCGCGTTGAGCGCGGCGGTGCTGGTGCCAAGCGCCAGCGCGGCGATTGCCGAGATGCGGATTGTCGTGCGGTACTTTTCCATTCCTTGGGGCTCCTCCCGTTGAGTTCTGGAATTCGTGGTTCAGTGTTGGCGGCGGGTGGTCGTGATGGGGGGTGCCCTGCGGCACCAGTCCCGCCTGGCCCTCCTAGATCGTGATCCCCCCATCGACGTTGATCGTCTGCCCCGTGACGAACCTGCCGTCAGCCGAGGCGAGAAAGGCGCAGATGCCGGCAATCTCCTCGGGCGTGCCGAAGCGGCCCGCCGGTTGCCGGTCGAGAAAATACTTCTCCGCCGCTTCCAGACCGCCGAGCTTGTCGGCCAGATCGGCGATGCGCTGGCGCAGCGAGGGGCTGTCGACGGTGCCCGGACAGACGGCATTGAAGCGGATCTTGTCCATCAGGTAATCGGCGGCGCAGGCCTTGGTCAGGCCGATGACTCCGGCCTTGGCGGCGCCGTAAGCCGCGCGCCGGGGAAAGCCCTTGGTCGAGGAAGCCACCGAGGCAATGGTGGTCACGCTGCCGCCATGGGCCTTCATCCTTGGCAGCGCCGCGCGGATCACCACATAGGCGCTGTCGAGGGTGATCGACATGCTGCGCCGCCAGTCCTGCGGGGTGCAGTCCTCGATCGTGCCCTGATGGACATAGCCTACCGCATGCACCAGGGCATCGATGCGCCCGAAAGGCGCCATCCACCCGGCCACCGCGTCGGCGTCGGTGGCGTCGCATTGCGTGACCGAGGCAAAGCCGGTGCCGGTCAGCGTGGCAGCGTTGAGGTCACAGACATGAACCTGCGCGCCTTCGGCCTGCAGACGCTCGGCTATCGCGCGCCCGATCCCCTGCCCGGCGGCCGTCACCAGCGCGGTCATGCCGTCAAGTCGGGGCGGGTTTGCGGGTCTGTCCTTGGCCTCGGCCATGGTGGTTTCCTGTGTGCGGTTTTCGGCGGCGCGCGCCGGTTTTCACTCTGTCTGCGCATCTGGTCCGGGCGAATCCACACCAAATGTTCACGTGAACAATTAGCAAATCGGCAGTTCCTGTCAAGCGATCAAAAGCTGTTTCTGCCGCAGCGGCCGGGGCGCCTCAGCCGCAACAGGTCAGGTTCGGGAGACTTTCACCCGCGAAACCAAGGGGTTGAAATCGCGCCTGTGCGCCGGATGCCCGCAGGTCTGCCCGGCATCCGCCTGCGACACTCTGACCGGGCAATGATTGGGCAATGATTGGGCACAGCGGTGCGGGCGCGGCATTCCGGCAAACGTTTGGCCGGCCCGACTCAGCCGGCGCTTGCCGGTGCGGCGGCGGTGTGGCGGCCCGAATTGCGGATGATGAGTTCGGCGGCATGGACCGCCTGCTGTTCGCCGGTCCCGTCGCTCATGATCATCTGCATGGCCTGATGCGCGAGGCTGTCGACCGGGACCCGCACCGTCGATATTCCCTCATCGACCCAGGCATAGAAGGCCGGGTCGCCATAGCCCACGAAGGTCACCGGAGCCTGTTCGCGGCTGTGGCCCAGAAAGACGCTGAGCGCGCCGTTGGATATCTCGACCCCGCCGCAGACGATGGCGGTGGCCCGGCCCTGTTCGAGAATGCGGGCGGCGCAGCGCTGACCCATCTCGTAGGAGGGCGCCTCGGTGAACACCAGATCGGAGATCTCGGTCAGGCCCGCCGCGCGCAACCCCTCGCGGAAGGCCAGCAGCCGCGAGCGGCCCGAAGACAGATTCGCATCCGCGCCGATATAGCCGATCCGGCTGTGCCCTTGGCCCGCCAGATGCAGCACCGCATCGCGGATCGCCCCGGCATCCTCGACCAGGATCGACGACACCGGATAGATCGCGGGGCGCTGGCGGATCAGCTGGATGACCTTCATCGGGCGGGGGTGCTGATCCTGCCCCGCCGCATCCGACGGCGCCGGCACCATCACCACCGCCTCGGCCTGCACCTCCTGCATCCGGTCCATGGCGACCCGCTCGGCGGCGGCATCATCATTGGTGAGATGGATCATCAGGTGATAGGATTCGCGCTCGCAGGCCTTGGCCAGCGTATCGGCGAAACGGGCATAGAATTCGTTGACGATGTTGGGCAGCAACAGCCCGACGATCTTGGTCCCGTCGCCGCGCATCGTCCGGGCGGCGGCGCTTTTGACATAGCCCATCTCGCGCGCGCGTTCGAGCACGGCGCGGCGGGTATCTTCGCGGACATTGGGGTGATTCGAGAGGGCCCGCGACACCGTCATGTGGGAAATGCGGAGATCCTGCGCGATTGATTTTATCGTGACGCGTCTGCTCAAGGCTGGTTCCCTCTTTCGCAGTGGGTAACATTTCTTCCGTCGGATGTCTTGACAGTTTTCCGGCGTTCATACTAATTGTTCACGTGAACAACGCAAGGGTTGCGGAACATGCCAGCGCTGGAAGACAGGTGCAGAGCTCTGGTCGCCGAGCTGGGGATCGCCCCGGACGGGGCGGTCGGGGCCGTTGTGCCGCTGACCGGCGGAGTGGCGTCCGACATTGCCATGGTCGAGGTCGCGGGCCGCAGGATCTGCGTCAAGTTCGCGCTCGGCCGGCTCAAGGTTGCCGAGGAATGGCTCGCGCCCACGCATCGCAACGCGGCGGAATATGCCTGGCTGACAGTGGCGGCCAGCATCGTGCCCGACGGGGCGGTGCAGCTTTATGGGCGCTCCGAGCGGCTGCACGGCTTTGCCATGGAATATCTCGAAGGCAGCGACGTGACCCTGTGGAAGGCCGAGTTGCTGCGCGGCGCGGCCCCGGGCAGCAAGGCCGAGCGCGTGGGCGACATGCTGGGCCTGATCCACCGGGGCTCTGCCCGGTCCGGCTTTGACACCGCGCCCTTCCACAACCGCGATGATTTCCGCGCGCTGCGGATCGAACCCTACCTGACCTTCACCGCCGGACGTCATTCGGCGCTGGCCCCGGCGCTGACGGCGCTGGCCGACATGCTTCATGCCGGCGACAAGGTGCTGGTGCATGGCGATGTCAGCCCCAAGAACATCCTGTTCCGGGGTGCGCGCCCGGTGATGCTCGACGCCGAATGCGCGACGATGGGGGATGCGAGTTTCGACCCCGCCTTCTGCCTCAACCACCTGCTGCTCAAGTCCATCCATCTGCCGCAGGGCCGGGCCGCCTTGCTGGCGGCGGTCAAGCGGTTCTGGTCGGCCTATGCGGCCCATATCGTCTGGGAAGACGCCGCCGCGCTCGAGGCGCGCGTGGCGCGGCTGATCCCGGCGCTGATGCTGGCGCGGGTCGATGGCAAGTCGCCGGTCGAATACCTGACCGGCGCCGAAGCCACGACAACCCGCGCCCTGTCGGTGGCGCTGATCGGCGCCCCCGAAACCACGATCAAGGGCCTGTGCGGGCGGATCGCACTGCATCTGAAGGAGTTGAACGCGTGACGGCCATCAAGTCGATCAAGGGGCGCAGAGTCTGGGATTCACGCGGCAACCCGACCGTGGAGGTCGATGTGATGCTGGAAAGCGGCGTCCTGGGGCGGGCCATCGCGCCAGCGGGTGCTTCGCGCGGCATGCGCGAGGCGCTTGACCTGCGCGACGGCGGCCCGTTGCTGCGCGGCAAGAACGTGCAGATGGCGCTGGCCAATGTCGACGGGCCCATCGCCGCCGCGCTGGCGGGGCTGGATGCGGCAGATCAGGCGGGGGTGGACGCGGCCATGCTGGCGCTCGACCCCTCGCCGACCAAGGACAGGCTGGGCGGCAACGCCACCGTCGCCACCTCGCTGGCGGTGCTGCACGCCGCCGCCGCCGATGCGGGCGCGCCGCTCTGGCGCTATGTGGCCAGCCAGTATGGCACCACGCCCCGGCTGCCGCTGCCCGAGATCCAGATCTTCGGCGGCGGGGCCCATGCGGGCCGCCGGGTCGACATTCAGGACTTCATGATCATGGTGCCCGGCGCGGCGGATTTCACCGAAGTGATGGAGATCACCAGCGAGGTCTACTTCGCCGCCGGCGACATCATGACCCGTCAGGGCCGTCTGGCCGGCGTTGCCGACGAGGGCGGCTGGTGGCCGAACTTCGACAGCAACGAGCAAGCGCTCGAGACCCTGATCGCCGCGATCGAGCTGGCCGGCGAAAAACCCGGCGACCGGGTCGTCATCTCGCTCGACATCGCCGCCTCGGAGTTCGGCAGGAACGGCCGCTACCGGCTGGCGCTGGAAGACCGCGAGATGGACAGCGCCGCGATGATCGACCTGCTGGGCCGCTGGCTCGACTCCTACCCCATCGTCTCGATCGAGGACCCGCTGGGCGAGGACGATGTCGCGGGCACGGTCGAGTTCAGCCGCCGCTACGGCGACCGCGTGCAGATCATCGGCGACGATTACCTCGTGACCAATGCCGGTCTGGTGCAGGAGGCAGCAGCGGCAGGGGCCTGCAACGCGGTGCTGATCAAGGTCAACCAGGCCGGAACGGTCAGCGAATCGGTCGCCACCTTCAAGGCCGCCCGCGCCCATGGCTGGGGCGCCATCGTCTCGGCGCGGTCGGGCGAGACCGAAGATGTCTCGATCAGCCATCTGGCGACCGGGCTGGGCGGCGGCCAGCTCAAGGTGGGCTCGTTCCAGCGCTCGGAGCGGATGGTCAAGTGGAATGAATGCCTGCGCATCCAGGACCAGCTTGGAGCCCGGACTTTCGTCGGTGGCGCGCCCCTGGCGGCCACCTGGTGGGGCAGATCAAACGGTAAGGAACAGAAATGAAACTTCTTCGGATCGGACCCGAGGGGCAGGAAGTGCCCTGTGTGCTGGATGCAGGCGGCGCGGCGCGTGACGTGTCGTCGCTGGTGGCCGACTTCACCCCCCGGACCATTGCCGGTCTGGTCGAGCTGCTGGCCGGCGCCGATCTGGCCGCCCTGCCGGCCGTTGCGACCAGCGGCGCGCGGATCGCGCCGCCGGTGGCGCAGCCGCGCAACATCTATTGCATCGGCCTGAACTACTCGGACCACGCCGCCGAGGCCGGAATGGCCATTCCGTCCGAGCCGATCCTGTTCAACAAGTCGGCCTCGACCTATTGCGGACCCAACGATCCGATCCTCTACAGCCCGAAGATGACCAAGCTCGACTGGGAAGTGGAGTTGGGCATCGTGATCGGCAAGACCGCGCTGAACATCACCCGCGACGCGGCGCCCGACCATATCCTGGGCTATACGCTGGTCAACGATGTTTCGGAGCGCGCCTGGCAGATGGAGCGCGGCGGCCAGTGGGCCAAGGGCAAGGGCTTTCCCAACTTCTGCCCGACCGGCCCCTGGGTCGTGACCGGCGACGAGGTGGACAATGCCCGCGCGCTTGGCATGTGGCTCGACGTCAACGGGCGGCGGATGCAGACCGGCAATACCGACACGATGATCTTCGATCCCGCGACCATCGTCAGCTACCTGAGCGAGTTCATCCGGCTGGAGCCGGGCGACCTGATCTGCACCGGCACTCCGCCGGGCGTCGGCGCCGGGATGAAGCCGCCGGTCTGGCTGCAGGTCGGCGACCGGGTGACGCTCGGCATCGACGGGCTGGGCGAGCAGGCCCAGACCGTCATCCCGCTCTGAGACCGGCCCAATGAGACCGGCCCCAGATACCGGCGCACCGGCCGGGCCGGCGCGCCCACCCAGTTGAACCCGAGAGGACCAGATGAACGCACTCGACCTGAACGGCAGACGCGCCGTCATTACCGGCGGCGCCCGCGGCATGGGCTTCGGCATTGCCCGGCGGCTTCTCGACAGCGGCGCCGCGGTGGCCCTGTGGGACATCAACCAGGCGGTTCTGGCCGAGGCGGTGGCCGCGCTGTCGCCATTGGGCACGGTCACCAGCCAGGTGGTCAATGTCGCCGACTATGCCAGCGTCGAGGCCGGGGCCGCTGCGGCCGCTACGGCGCTGGGCGGGATCGACATCCTGGTCAACGCCGCCGGGATCGCGGGGGTCAACACTCCGCTGGCCGACTACCCGCTGGATGTCTGGAACGCGGTGCTCAACGTCAATCTCAACGGCATCTTCCACACCTGCCGCGCGCTGGTTCCCTACATGAAGCGGGGCGATTACGGGCGGATCGTCAACATCGCCTCGATGGCCGGCAAGGATGGCAATCCCAATGCCTCGGCCTATTCGGTGTCCAAGGCCGGGGTGATCGGGCTGACCAAGAGCCTCGGCAAGGAGCTGGCCACGACCGGCATCCGCGTCAACGTGGTCTGCCCGGCGGTGATCAAGACCGAGATGCTGGCCGATGTGAGCGCCGAGCAGATCGGCTACATGCTGGCCAAGATCCCGATGGGCCGCATGGGAACCGTCGAGGAGATCGCCGCCATGGTCTGCTGGATGTGCACCGACGAGTGCTCCTATTCGACCGGCGCGGTCTTCGACATGTCAGGCGGTCGCGCGACCTACTGACGGGCCGCGCCATCGCGGCTGGTTGCCTACCCGGTTGCGGCTGCGGCCAGGGTGGTATCGCGCACAACGATGCGCGACTGCATGGTGACGCCGCGGGGCGTGGCGGCGGGATCGGCCAGTTGCTCCAGCAAGAGTTCGACTGCGCAGCGGGCAAAGGCCTCCATGTCATCGCTGACCGCGGTCAGCGCGGGCACGCTGAACTGCGCCCGGACGCCATCCAGCGTCGCCACCTGCATGTCCTGGGGCACGCGCCGCCCGGCCTCGGCCAGCGCATGCAGCGCCCCGGTCGCGAACGGGTCGAGCGGGACAAACACGGCGTTGACCTGCGGATGCGCGGCCAGCAGGCGCGACATGGCGGCGTGGCCACCCTTCTCCGCCCGCTTTTCATGCGCGGTGACCACCACCGGGGGCAGGCCGCGCTGCGCGACCCAGCGCTCATAGGCCAGCCGGGCATCGGTCGAATAGCTGCGCTGCTCCTCGGTCAGGATCAGGGCCGGACGGCAGGACCCGCCCAGGGCGAAATGATCGAGCAACCGGGTGGTGGCGTCGATCATGTCGGAATCCACGCACCAGCCCGCGCCCAGCGCACCCGGCTCGCGGCCGATGGTGACGAAGGGCACATGCCGCTTGCGCAGCGCCGCCAGAAACGGATCCGCCGTCTGCGGGTCAAGGATGATCGCACCGTCGATGGCGATGTCCGAAAAGATGCCGGGCGCGGCATCCGGCGGGATCAGGATGGTGGCGTAGCCGCTGCGCAGCGCCGTGCGTGCCGCCGAACCGGCGACGGTCATGTAATAGGACAGCGCCCCCGCGCCGTCGGCAACCACGGCCGGCACCGAGTTGGCGATTGCCAGCAGCCGGGTGCGGGCGGTGCGCAGGCCACGCGCCATCATGTTGGGGCGATAGCCAAGCCGCTCGGCCGCATCCAGAACCCGCCGGGTCGTTTCCTCCTTGACGCGCCCCTGTCCGGTCAGGGCATGGGACACCGTGGTCTTGGAGACCCCGGCTTCGGCGGCCACATCGGCTATGGTCGGGCGCGACATCGATACCTCCGGCTGTGGCCGCCTCGCGCGGCGCTGACTGGAACGGACGCTTTGCAGGAACCAGTCACACCATCACCCCCCTGATTTCAAGGCCCGACCAGCCCGCGGGCCGCCGGGTGCAGGCCTGCGTCAACTGGCTCTTGACTCGACTCTAGCTCATGATCTAGCGTTTGCCAAATCGTTTTGGCTGGAATGCGAATGACCAAGTCCAACCCTTTCGGGCGCAAAGCCCAGGCGCTGCGGGCACGGCTGATAAGTGCCATGCCCGGCGGCGGGCTGCTGCATGTCCGTGACGGCGTGGTCGAGACCGATGCGGGCGGCAGGATCGTCTGGGTGGGCGCCCATGCGGACTATACGGGCGCCGCCACGGTGGTCGATCTGCGGCCGCTGGTGGTGATGCCCGGACTGGTGGATACCCACGCGCATCTGCCGCAGATGCCGATCACTGGTCTTGGCGGCGGCAGCCGGCTGCTCGACTGGCTGGAAACCACGATGAAGCCCGCAGAACGCGCCTTTTCGGGGCCCGGCTGCGGCCCGGCGGCGACCTCCTATTACTCGGTCTTTGCCGCGGTCGGCACCACGACGGTCATGCTCTACAGCTCGGTCGATGCCGATGCGACCGATGCCGCCTTCGCGGCCGCCGAAACCCATGGGCTGCGCATCGTGCTTGGCCAGTGCCTGATGGACCGGATGCGCTACGACGACGCGCCGGAAGCCGGCATCACCGAGCGGCGCCTGGCCGAATCCGAGGTGCTCTGCCGGCGCTGGCACGGGGCCGACGAGGGCCGGATCAGCTACGCCTTCACCCCGCGCTTCGCCCTGAGCTGCTCGCCGGTGATGCTGCGCGAATCAGCGCGGCTGGCGCGCGATCTGGGCGCCTACTGGCAAACCCATGTCGCCGAAGACCCCCACGAGATCGAGGCCGCGCAAACCCTGTTTCCCGCTGCGCTGGACTATCTGGATGTCTACGATCAGGCGGGCGGGCTGGGGCCGAAGGCGGTCTTTGCGCATGGCGTGCACATGTCGGACCGGGCGCTGCGCCGCCTGATCGAGACCGGCAGCCATATTGCCCATTGCCCGTCCAACATCTTTGGCGGCGGCGGGATCATGGATCTGGGCCGCTATCTGGACATGGGCGTTTCGGTGGGGCTGGCGACCGATGTCGGTGGCTGCACCGATCCGTCGATGTTCAAGGCGATGGAGCTGGGCTGGCAGGCTCAGGCCGCGCGGGGCAAGCTGACCGGCGAGACCCGGCTGGTCAAGGATCCGGTGCGCTGGCTGCATCTGGCAACGCTGGGCGGCGCGCAGGTGCTGGGCCAGCAAGGCCGGATCGGCTCGCTCGAGGTTGGCAAGGATGCCGACCTGATCGCCGTCGATACCAGCCTGCTGACCGTCCTGCCGCTGGCCGAGGTCGAAGACCCGGTGACACTTCTCGAACTGATGATGTTCCGGAGCCGTCCGGACATGGTGCGCGCCGCATGGGTGCGTGGCCGGCGCCTGGCGGGCCCGGGGCTATTCGACACCAGACTGAAGTTTGATCCCATCGCCGCATGATGCGGCCCCAAACAATGGAGACTTCCATGACTTCGATGAACAGACGCAACGTGCTGAAAGGTTTCGCGGCTTGCTCGACGCTGGGTTCCACCGCCGCCCTGTGGCCGAACATGGCGCTGGCGGGTGATGCGGTGGCGATCCAGCTGTCGTGGATCCCGGCGGTCGAGTTTGCCGGTGAATCGCTGGCCCTGCATCAGGGCTTCTACAGCGACGAAGGGCTGGATATGGACCTGCGCCCCGGCGGCCCCGATGTCGATCCGACCTCGCTGACCGTCGCCAAGCAGGTGCTGATCGGCCTCAATGACGTGATGTATGCTGCACTGGCCTTCGGCAACGGCGCCCCGATCAAGGTCATCGCCACCACCTACCAGAAGAACCCGACCGCCATCGCGTCGCTGGCGGCCGCGCCGATCCTGACGCCGCAGGACATGGTCGGCAAACGCATCGGCGTGCAATCGGGCGCCGAGTCGGCCATCGAGGCCATGCTGCTCCTGAACGCGGTCGACCCGGCCTCGGTCACGATGGTGCCGGTCGGCTACGATCCGGCGCCGCTGGCGGCCGGCGAAGTGGACGGATTCCTCTCGTTCATCACCAACCAGCCGGTGGCGCTGAAGGTGCAGGGGATCGAGACGGCAACGATGCTGCTGGCGGATTACGGCGTGTCCCAGGCCACGGATGTCTTCATGGTCCATGTCGACACGTTGAATGATCCCGCCGAGCGCGCCAGACTGGTCCGGACCATGCGGGCCACCGTCCGGGGCTGGCAGATGGCGACCGAGGACCTGCAGGCCGGGGTCGATGCCGTGATGGCGGATTACGGTGTCGAATTCGAGCTGGACGCCGCGGCGCAGCTGCTGTCGGCCGAAGCACAGGTGCCGCTGATCGCGACCGAGGAAACCACGGCCAACGGCCTTCTGACGTTCAGCGAGGAAATGATCGCCGCCAACATCGCCACGCTGGCGCAACTGGGCGTCACCGCGACGCGGGACCTGTTCGACACCGAACTGATGAAAGAGGTCTTCAATGGCGCAAGCCGCCTCTGATACCGGCGCTGCCGGGGGCATAGACCTGCGCAATGTCAGCCGCAGGTTTGGGTCGGTCGTTGCCCTGGACGAGGTCTCGTTCGAGGTGGCAAAGGGCGAGTTCGTCGCCCTGATCGGCCCTTCGGGCTGCGGCAAGTCGACCATCTTGCGCATTCTCGCCGATCTGGAGCACCCGACCAGCGGCGAGGTGCGCATCGATGGCCGGCCACCCGCGCAGCTGCGGCGCGAAAACGGTCTGGGGGTCGCCTTTCAGCAGGCGGCCCTGCTGCCCTGGCGGTCCGTGGCGCAGAATATCGTGCTGCCGCTGGAGGTTGCCGGCCAGACCATCGACCGCAAGGCCGTGCTCGACCTGATCGCGCTTGTGGGCCTTGCCGGCTTCGAGGAGGCGCGCCCCGCCCAACTGAGCGGCGGCATGCAGATGCGCGTTTCGATCGCGCGGGCGCTGATCTCGGACCCGGAGGTCCTGCTGCTGGACGAGCCATTCGGCGCGCTGGACGATATCCTGCGCCGCCGCCTGAACTTCGAGATGCAGCGCATCTGGATGGAAAACCCGATGACGACGCTGCTGGTCACCCATTCGATCCCCGAAGCGGTGTTCCTGGCCGACCGGGTGATCGTGATGAGCGCCCGCCCGGGCCGCATCCACGCCATCGTCCCGATCGACCTGCCGCGCCCGCGCAAGCCAGAAGACCTGCGCAGCCCGAAGTTCCACCAGTTGTGCGATGAGTTGAGCGAACACCTGATGCAGGCCGAGGCAGCGGAATGACCGCCGCGCTTCGCCCGTCATCGGCTGGCCCGGTGCTGACGACGGCCATTGGCCTGATCGTGCTGGTCGCGCTGTGGGAGATTGCCGCCCGCACCTATCTGGCCGACCTGCGCATCGTCCCGGCGCCGTCGCAGGTGGTCTTCAGCCTGTTTGCCAACTTCCCCGCCTATTCGCCGCATCTGCTGGCCACCGGCCATGCCGCGCTGCTGGGGTTTGTCTGGGGCAACGGCATCGCCATCGTGCTGGCGCTGATCGTCGTGCTGCTGCCGGTCATCGAGCCGGCCATCGCGCGGCTGGCGCTGGCGATCAACTGCCTGCCGATGCTGGTGATCTCGCCGATCATGCAGATATTCTTCACCGGGATCACGCCGGTGGTGATCCTGTCGGCCATGTTCGTGCTGTTCACCACCTTCGTGGCGGTGCTGTTGGGGCTGCAACAGGTGGACCGGGCCATTCTGGAGGTGGTCCATGTCGCGGGCGGCAACCGGTTCGCGCAGCTGCGCCGCGTGCGCCTGATGGCCTGCCTGCCCAGCCTGGCCGGCGGTCTGGCCATTGCCGCGCCCGCCGCCGTGGCCGGGGCGATGGTGGGCGAATACATGGGCTCGACCCGCGGGCTGGGGATCGCGATGGTGCATGCGCAGGCCTCGTTCCAGGTGGACCGCACCTGGGCACTGGCGCTGATCGCGGCCACCATGGCGCTGGGCACCTTCGTGCTGGTGCAGGGGCTGGCATGGATTGCGACCCCCTGGGCCCGCGACCGGGCCGCGCAGATCCCCAGCATGATGGATGTGCGCCAGACGGTATCGGGGCTGCAGGCCAGCCTGACCCGGGTCGCCCTGGGGCTGGTGTCGCTGGCCGTGGTGCTGGGGGCATGGCTGGCGCTGGTCACCCTGCTCGGGCTCGACCCCTATTTCGCCAAGACGCCGGTCGATGTCTGGAACTTCGTGGTTTCAGGCCCGCAGGCCGCCGAGCATCGCGCCGCGCTGGCGTCGCCGCTGGCCGTCACCATCGGCCATGCGCTGATCGGGCTGGCGGCGGGCTTTGCCGCCGGTGTGGTCTTTGCCTGCGCCGCCAAGATGTGGCCGCGCATGGACCGGGCCTTTGCGCCCTACCGGGTGATGATCTCGGCGGTGCCGATGGCCGCGATGATCCCGCTGATCAGCATCGCCTTCGGACGCGGGATCGGGGCGGTCACCATGGTTGTGGCCCTGCTGACCTTCTTTCCGACGCTGATCAACGTCATGACCGGCCTCTCCGCCGCGCCGCAACAGGCCAGCGACGTGGTGCGCGTGGCCGGTGGCACGCAGCGCCAGATCCTGTTCAAGGTGCTGCTGCCCTATTCGGTGCCGTGGCTGTTTGCCTCGCTGCGGATCGCGGCGCCCAATGCCATCGGCGCGGCGCTGGTGGCGGAATGGCTGATCACCGGCGATGGCATGGCCAAGTACATGCTGACCGTTCGCGGCGCGGGCAACTTCACCGCGACCTGGACTTCGGGCGTGCTGCTGATGGCGGTGTCCTTCCTGGCCTACATCCTGGTCTCGCTGATCGAAGAACGGGTCATGCGGCGGCGCAACGGCACCGCTGGCCGGCCGGCAGACGCGTAATGCCGGTGCCGGACCTCATCCTGGACACCGATCCGGGCACCGATGATGCGCATGCCTTGTGCATGGCGGCCCTGGCCGGCAGGCTGGCGGCAGTCACCACCGTGGCCGGCAATGTCGAGCTGGCCAAGACCACCGCCAACGCACTGTTCGTGCTGTCGGAGATCGGGGCGGATGTCCCGGTCTTTGCCGGGGCGGCCGCGCCGCTGGCCCAGCCGTTCCACGGCGCGCCCGAGATCCACGGGGCCGATGGCCTTGGCCTCGTGCCGCGCGGGCCGGTGCGGCTGGCGGCCGCCCAGGGCCATGCGGCCGACGCCATCGTGTCGCTGGCGCGCGCGCGTCCGGGCGCGCTGACACTGGTTGCCCTTGGCCCGCTGACCAATCTGGCGCTGGCCCTGCACCGCGCGCCCGACCTGCCGGGCCTGTTTCGGCGGTGCGTGGTCATGGGCGGGGCGATCCGCGGCGCGGGCAACCATACGGCCTTTGCCGAGTTCAACATCGCATCGGACCCCGAGGCGGCAGAGATCGTCTTTTCCGGCTGGCCGGGCCTGACGCTGGTGCCGTGGGAGGCGGTGCTTGGCCTGCCCGTGGCCGAGGCCGAAGCCGAGGCGATGATCGGCGGACCGGGCCGCGCGGCCGGCCTGATCCGCCGCATCAACGAGGCGCATCGCCGCAATGTCGGCTTTGCCGATGCCGGCGGGGCGGTGCTGTTTCCCGACCCGGCCGCGATGGCCGTGGCGCTTGACCCGGCCTGCATCGCCGAGCGGGCCAGCCACGCGATCCGGGTCGAGCTCGCGGCCGGTGAACGCCGCGGCGAAACCCGGGTCGATTGGCAGGACGCCGACATCGACGGCCCGAGGCTCGAGATCGTCACCCGTCTGGACCCGGCCCGCACGCGAGGGCTGATCCGGCTGGACCGGCGCGGGGGCCAGACCTAACGTGGCCGCCTGACCCGCAGCGCCAGACCGCCAGTCCCCAATTGCAGAGAGAGCCCGTGACCGAACCCTTTCCCAAACATGCCCGCGTCATCGTCATCGGAGGCGGCGTCATCGGCACCTCGACCGCCTATCACCTCGCCCGGGCGGGCTGGTCCGACATCGTCATCCTCGAGCGGGACAAGCTGACTTCGGGCACCACCTGGCATGCGGCGGGGCTGATCGCCTCGGCCGGCATGGCGACCGAAACCCTGGCCTGGATCGCCCGATACACCCGCGAGCTGTATCAGGGGCTCGAGGCAGAAACCGGCATCGCGACCGGCTTTCATGCCTGCGGCCACCTGCATCTGGCCAGCACCGCCACCCGGCGCGAGGCGCAGCGGCGCGAGATGAACTTCACCCGCACGCTCGGGATGGAAAAGCACGAGGTCTCGCCCGCGGAGGTCGCGCGCATGTTTCCGCTGGTGGACACGACGGGGCTGCATTCGGCTGTCTGGTCGCCGCAGGACGGGCGCGCCAATCCGGTCGATGTGACCATGTCGCTGGCCGCCGGGGCGCGCCGGCGCGGGGTGCGCATCATCGAGGGCTGTCCGGTCACCGGATTCACCCTCAAGGGCCACCGGGTGACCGGCGTGATGACCGATCAGGGCCCGATCACCGCCGAGGCGGTGGTGCTGGCCACCGGCATGTGGTCGCGGCAGCTTGGCGCCAGCATCGGTGTCAGCGTGCCGCTTCAGGCCGCCGAGCACTACTACCTGCTGACCGAGCCGCTGACGGGCGTGCACCGCGACCTGCCCATCGTCGAAGACCCCGAAAGCTTTGCCTATGTGCGCGAGGAAGGCGGCGGGCTGCTGTTTGGCCTGTTTGAGCCCGAGGGGGCAAACTGGGCCCTGGACGGAGTGGCCGATGACGCGAGTTTTTCCACCCTGCCGCCCGACTGGGACCGGATGACCCCGCATCTGGAACATGCGTTCAAGCGCTTTCCGGTGATGAACACCGCCGGCATCCGCAGTTTCTTCTGCGGGCCGGAAAGCTTTACCCCCGATGGCGGGTTTCTGGTGGGCCAAAGCCCGGAGGTGGACGGGCTCTACCTGGCCACCGGCCTCAACTCGCTGGGCATCCTGTCAGCGGGCGGCGTCGGCGCGCTCTTGGCCGAAGAGATCATGACCGGCAATGCCAGCCAGGACATGACCGGCCTGGCCCCCGCCCGCATGGCCAGCCATCAGGGCACCCGCCATTATCTGGGCGACCGCATCCCCGAGGCGCTTGGCTACATCTTTACCCATGCCAGCCGGCCCAACTGGAAGCACAAGACCGCCCGCAACGCCCGCCGCCTTGCCCTGCATGACCGCTACGCGGCGCAGGGGGCGTATTTCATGGCACTTTCGGGCTGGGAAATGCCGCTCTGGTTTGCCCCGGACCGGCCGGCGCCGAAGGTCGCCCATGAATTTGGCCGGCAGGACTGGTTCCACCTTTCCGCCGCCGAACACCGGGCGACGCGCACCGGGCTCGGCCTTTTTGACAAGAGCTTCATGGGCAAGTTCCTGGTGCAGGGACGCGACGCCGAGGCGGTGCTGAACCGGGTCAGCGCCAATTCGGTCTCGGTCCCGGTGGGGCACAACGTCTATACCCAATGGCTGAACACACAGGGCGGGATCGTGTCCGACCTGACCATCACCCGACTGGCCGGGGATGAATTCCTGCTGGTCACCGGAGACACCCTGCAACGGATCACCCCAGCCTGGCTGCGGCGGCATACCGCTGACGGCGAATGCTGCACGGTGGCTGACGTGACCTCTGCCTACACGATCCTGTCGCTGCAGGGTCCGCAGTCGCGGCAGGCGCTGCAGGCGATCACCGGCGCCGATCTTTCGACCGCGGCCCTGCCCTTCCGCGCCTCGACCCATATCGAGATCGGCTACGCGCGGCTGCTCATGGTCCGCATCACCTATATGGGCGAGCTTGGCTACGAGCTCTACATCCCGACCGAGCAGAGCCTCGATGTCTACGACGCGCTGGTTGCGGGCATCGCCGCCCAGGGGCTGGCGGTTGCGCATTGCGGGCTGATGGCGCTCGACAGCCTGCGGCTGGAGAAGGGTTACCGCGATTTTGGCGTCGATATCGACAATACCGATACGCCGCTGGAGGCCGGGCTGGGCTTTGTCGTGGACATGAGCAGGCCCGATTTCGTGGGCCGCGAGGCGCTGGCCGCCCAGAAGGCCGCCCAGAAGGCCGCGGGCCCCCTGACCCGCAGGCTGGTCTCGGTCAGGCTCGACGACCCCGAGCCGCTGCTGTTGGGCAACGAGCCGGTCTATCTCGGCGACCGCGCCATCGGCCATGTCCGCGCCGGGGCCTATGGCCATTCGCTCGGGGCCTCGGTCGGGCTGGCGATGATCGAACACCCCGGCGGTATCACCGCCGGGTTTCTGGCCAGCTCTGCCTTTCGCATTCTGGTCAATGACCAGAGCGTCGGCGCCACCCTGTCGCTCGGCCCGTTCTACGACCCCAGAAGCGAACGGGTGCGCGGATGACGGCCCGCCAATGAACGATTTCCAACCTTTTCCCAACCCCAGGAGACTGCCATCATGATCAGCCCCGAAGCACAGGCCCTGTTCGACGAGTTCCTCGCGTTCAGCCTCGAGCAGGAACCGTTTGAACTGGAGGCCGAGCGCGCCAGCTGCATCGGCATGGAAGAACGGACCGGCGTCCCCGCCGGCGTCCGGTACCAGAATGACATCGTCGCCGGGGTTCCGGTGATCACCTGTATCCCGCCACAGGAAACTGCCGACTTCACCGCGGTATTCCTCCACGGCGGCGCATTTTGCCTGATGTCGGCCCAGACCCATTCCCGCATGGCCGGGCATCTGGCGCTGGCGATGGGGGCCCGGGTGGTGGTGCCGGACTACCGCCTCGCCCCCGAACATCCGTTCCCCGCGGGCCTGAACGACGCGCTGGCCGTGGTCATGGCGCAGCCAGGTCCGGTGGCCGTGCTGGGAGATTCGGCAGGCGGCACACTGACGGCAGGCTGTCTCCTGTCGTTGCGCGGCACCCCGCAGCAACCCTTTTCGGGCGTGATGATGTCGCCTTGCCTGGACCTCACCTATTCCCTGCCATCCATCAGGGAAAATGCCGGCAAGGACCTGATTCTGGATGCCGAGAGAATGCACTACTTTACCGAGATCTACATGGCGGGTCAGCCAGCGACAACGCCGCTGGCATCGCCGCACTTCGCCGACGTGTCGGGCCTGCCGCCGGTCCTGGTGCAGGCGGCGGGCCATGACTTGTTGCGTGATGACGCTCTGGTCTTTGTCGAGCGGGTCCAGAAATCGGGCGGCACGGCCGTTTTGCAGTTTTACCCCGAGATGCAGCACAGCTTCCAGTTCTATGCCGGCCGGATGCCCGAGGCGGATGCCGCCATCAAGGCCGCCGCCGATTTCATCCTGGCCCTGCGCAACTAGCGACCGCTGCGGCCGCATCCCGAACCGGCCTCACCGCCCGGCAATCGCCGCCAGGCGCCATTCCTCGACCAGCAGTTCGTCCACCTCGCACAGGGCGCGGCCGGTGCTGGTCAGGACCATGCTCTGGCGGCGGCCCCAGCGCGGGGCGGCGCCCGGCTTGCTGGCTGGCGCGCAGTAGATCTGCCGGTTCGAGAACCGCACGCCGATGCCGTATTGCACCACGAGCGCCCCGAACAGCTGCGGGCCGCGCACCAGGTCTTCAAGCAGCGCCGCGGGCACGGCATCGCGCGCGATCCTGAGCCGGGCCTCGAGGATCAGGGCGCCGCTGGCGGCCTGCGACAGTTCCGAGTTGCGGGTGATCCGGTCCGCATCGGTGACGATGGAGACCTGCCGGGCGGCGATGGGGCCAAAGGCTTCGGCCAGCCGGAACGTCATCAGGCCGTCATGCTCAAGCAGGGCAAAGCTGACCGGACTGGTCGAAGGGTTGAGGCCCGTGTCTCGCATCTGTCTCGCTTGCCTGATCGAAGGCCCGGGCAGGGCCGGGCAACCGCCTCCACCTACGTGAAGGCGGGCGGCGGGTGCAAGGGCGGGT
>CAUJIU010000033.1 GCA_963205075.1 Pseudomonadota bacterium
CCTGGGCGATCAGCTCCATGGCGGCCTTCGAGCCGTTATAGCCCAGCGGCCCGGCAAACAGCGGATGCGAGCCGGGGAAGGCGTCGTTGTGCTGGTAGCCGACGCAGACCGGCGCGTCGAGCCGCTCGGCCAGTGCCATCGAGGCCGGGATGGCGCCGCCGATCACCACGCCCGCGCCGTTGAGAATGACCGGAAACTTGGCGCTGCTCAGAAGCGCCGCCGCCTGCCGGATCGCCTCCGCTCCACCTGCGGGCCGCTCGAACTCGACCACGGCCGGCAGGTCGATATCGATCACCTGGGTCCAGTAGTCGCGCGGCATGTTGATCTGCGCCGGGGCCGAGGCGCGGCGGGCGTTGAGGATGACCCGGTTGAGAACCTCGGCCACCCGGCTGGGGTCGCGCACTTCTTCCTGATAGGCCACCATATCGGCAAACAGCGCCATCTGCTCGACCTCCTGAAAGCCGCCCATGCCGATAGTCTTGTTGGCTGCCTGCGGGGTGACCAGCAACAGCGGCGTGTGGTTCCAGTAGGCGGTTTTCACGGCGGTGACGAAGTTGGTGATGCCCGGCCCGTTCTGGGCGATCATCATGCTCATCTTGCCCGAGGCGCGGGTAAAGCCATCGGCCATCATCCCGCCAGAGCCTTCATGGGCGCAGTCCCAGAAGCTGATGCCCGCCTTGGGAAACAGGTCCGAGATCGGCATGAAGGCCGAACCGATGATGCCGAAGGCATGCTCGATCCCGTGCATCTGCAGGGTTTTGACAAAGGCTTCTTCGGTGGTCATGCGCATCTTGTCACCTCGGGAAATGGTCTGCGGCGGGCGGGGCCCGGCAATGCCCCTGACAGTAGAAGTCCGCCGCGTGGGCCGTTAGGGCCAGTTGCCTTGCCGATTTAGCGCCAGAGCGCCTCAGCCGCCGGCGATGGCCGCGGCGATCAGCCGGACGCCCTCGGGGATCCGCGCCGCCGGGATCGAGCTGTAGGCCAGCCGGTAGAATTGGCTGGGTGGCCGGGCGCTGGCGAAGAACGGCGCGCCGGGCTCGATCAGCACCCCGTCCTCCCGCAGCCTCGCGGCCAGCGCACCGGTATCGGCGCCTGCCGGCGCGCGCATCCAGTAGGACGAACCGCCGTAGGAGCCCAGCCCCGCGACCGTCAGCCCGTGCTCGGCGATGGCCCGGTCCATCACCTTGCGGCGGTCGTGAAAGGCGCGGCTGGTGCGGCGGATCAGGGCATCATAATGCCCCAGGCTCAGGAAATAGGCCGCCGTGCGCTGCACATGGCCGGGCGGATGGCGCAGGATCGAGGCGCGCAGCGCCCGCGCGCGGCGGATGAACGGCTCGGGCCCCACCAGGTAGCCAAGCCGCATCCCCGGAAAGATCGATTTGGAGAACGAGCCGACATAGATCACCCGCCCCGACCGGTCGAGCGACTTGAGCGCCGGCGAGGGCGGCTTGAGAAAGGACATCTCGAATTCGTAGTCATCCTCGACGATCAGCAGGTCGCGCGCCTCGGCCAGGTCCAGCAGCGCCTGCCGCCGGTCCAGCGACATGGTGGTCGATGTCGGGCACTGGTGGCTGGGCGTGGTAAAGACCACGCTGACGCCGGACGGCAGCGCCTCGGGCGGCAGCCCGTCGGCATCCACGGCGATCGGGTGCAGGGTGCAGCCGGTCTGGGTCAGGATCGAGCGCAGCGCCGGATAGCCCGGATCTTCCAGCGCCGCATGACGGCCCGGCCCGGCAAGGATCTGCGCGGTCAGCCAGAGCGCGTTCTGCGCCCCCAGCGTCACCAGTATCTCGGAGGGGCCCGCCAGGATGCCCCGGCGCGGCAGGGTCTGGCGGACGATGAACTCCACCAGCCGCGCGTCGTCGGCATCGAACTGGTCGGCCGTCAGCGACTCGAAGTCGCGCTTGCCCAGCGCCTGCAACGCGCAGAGCCGCCAGTTGGCGGCGTCAAACAGGCTGGGATCGGCCTGCCCGTAGATGAAGGGAAAGCGGTAGGACGACCAGTCGGCGGGCTTGGAATGGCCCAGCGCCGGCACCGTGGACGACCCCAGGAGCCTCGGCCAGTCGACGCTGCCCGATCCGGCCGGGTTGGCGGGAAAGGCGGGTGGCTCGGGCGCGTTCTCGGAGACAAAGTAGCCCGACCGCCCGCGCGAGGTGATGTAGTCATCAGCCAGCAGCTCGGTATAGGCCAGCGTCACCGTGATCCGGCTCACCCCCAGATGGGTGGCCAGCTTGCGCGACGAGGGCAGCCGCTCGCCGGGGCGAAACCGGCCGGCAAGAATGCCCTGGGCCACCATCTGGCGGATGCGCGCCTGCAAGGTGCCTTCGGTCGATGGGTCGAAGAAGAAGCTGTCGGGCGTGATGGGCATTGTCTGGCCTTATGTCAGGCACAGACTGGACCTAGACACCGCCCGTTGCAAGAGCCTTCGGGCGCAGCGCGATCAGGGTCTGGCGCTGGCGGCCATCGGCATCGAAGTTGGCGGGATCGAGCCAGCGCGCATATCCCTCGCGCAGACGCGGCCAGTCCTTGTCGATGATGGCGAACCAGGCGGTGTCGCGGTTGCGGCCCTTGTACTGCGTGGCCTGCCGGAAGGTGCCCTCATAGGTGAAGCCCAGCCGCTCGGCCGCCCGGCGCGAGGGGACATTGAGCGCGTCGCATTTCCATTCGTAGCGCCGATAGCCCAGCTCGTCGAAGACCCGCGCCATCATCAGCCACATCGCCTCGGTCGCCGCGACCGTGCGCTGCAAACGCGGCGCAAGGTTGATGTGGCCGACCTCGATCACGCCGTTGCCGGGGTCGATCCTGAGATAGCTGGCAAGGCCGCAGGGCCTGCCGCTTGCGTCCAGAATGGTGTGAAACATCGGGTCCGTGCCGGCGGCGGCCGGGGTCAGCCATGCCGACAAGGCCGCTTCGGTCTGGAACGGACCATAGGGCAGGTAGGTCCAGATCCGGTTCTCCGCATCCTCGCGATAGGCGGCAAAGAGGCCCGCCGCATGCGCGGCCGGATCGGTAGGCACCACCCAGACATGGCGCCCGACCATCGGCGTCGCCGGTGGCCGGGGCCGGGGCAGGGTGACATCGAGCGGGAAACCGATGGGTTGCCCGAGGGCATTGGACTGCTCGGTCATTGCCACTCCTGCAATTGGGTCAGCCAAACACCTTGGTCAGCGCCTTGTCGACCGCGCCGGTGATCACGTCGATTTCGTCGCGGGTGGCGATCAGCGCCGGGGCGAACAGCAGCGTGTTGTTGTAGCCCGGCACCGAGCGGTTGGTCGCGCCGACGATGACGCCTTGCGCGAGGCAGTCGCCGGTCACGGCCGCCACCAGCTTTTCCGAGACCGGCTCGCGGGTGGCGCGGTCGGTGACCAGTTCGGCCCCGGCAAACAGCCCCTTGCCGCGCACGTCACCGATGACCTTGTGCTTGTCCATCAGCTCGTGCAGCCGCTCGTGCAGATAGGCGCCCGTGCGCACCGAGTTGCCGCAAAGATCTTCTTCCTCGATGATCTTCATGTTCTCGATCGCCGCGGTCGGCCCGGCGGTGCAGCCGCCAAAGGTCGAGATGTCGCGGAAATAGGACAAGGGATCGTCGGCGTCCTTGAACATCTCGAAGACGCGGTTGGTAGTCACGCAGCACGAGATGGCGGCATAGCCCGAGGCCACGCCCTTGGCCATGGTCACGATTTCGGGCTGGACCCCGAATTGCTGGTAGCCAAACCAGGTGCCGGTGCGGCCGAGCCCGCAGACCACCTCGTCGATATGCAGCAGGATGTCATACTTGCGGCAGATCTCCTGCACCTTCTCCCAGTAGCCCCTGGGCGGCATGATGATGCCGCCGCCGGCGGTGATCGGCTCCAGGCAGAGCGCGCCCACGGTATCGGGGCCCTCGCGCAGGATCACCTCCTCGATCGCCTCCGCCGCGCGCACTCCGTAGCTGTCGCCGGCCCATTCGGGCTGGGCGCGGTATTCCAGGCAATGGGGCACCTGCACGAAGCCGGGCGCGAACGGCCCGTACTGCGCGTTGCGCTCCTGCTGGCCACCGGCCGACAGCGCGGCGATGGTGGTGCCGTGATAGTCGCGGTCGCGGTAGAGGATCTTGTGCTTGCGTCCGCCGTGATGCTTGTGGCTGATCTGGCGGACCATCTTGAAGGCCTTCTCGTTGGCCTCCGAGCCGGAGTTGGCGTAATAGACCCGGTCCAGCCCCGGCATCTTCTCGGTCAGCATGTCCGAGAACACCGCGCCGGGGATCGTGCCCGCCGCACCGGCATAGTAGCACATCCTGACCAGCTGATCGCGCACCGCATCGGCGATGCGGGTGCGGCCGTAGCCGACGTTGACGGTCCAGACCGCGCCCGAGACCGAGTCGACAAATTCCTTGCCGTTGATGTCCCAGACCCGCAGGCCCTTGCCCTCGACGATGATGCGGGGATCAACGGTTTCAAACGGCTTGTGCTGGATCAGGTGGTGCCAGACATGGGCCCGGTCGGCCTCGATCACCTGCCGGGGGTCGTTCTGCATCAGGGTATCCATGGGCATCTCCAAAGCAAAGGCCGGGCCAGGGCCCGAATCCGGATTTCGGCCACCATTGTGACCTCAGCTTGCGTCCGCCGGAAGAGGCGCGGTTAGGGCCAGATGACGGGCATAGCTAGCGCCAGATGGACAGGGCCTAGCCCAGAAAGGGCGCCGCCGTCATCGAGGCGGGGACCGGCACCCCCATCCGGCTCAGGATGGTTGGCGCCAGCGCCAGCTGGTCGAGTATGGCGCCAGGGTCCGGACCCTTGGCCTCGCCGAAATAGTAGAAGGCAAAGTCCTGCTGGTCTTCCGAGGCGCCGCCGTGATGCCCCCGCAGCGACTGGCCGTGATCGGCGGTGACGATCACCTCGTAGCCGGCCGCGCGCCATTTCGGGATGAACGGGGCCAGCATCGCATCCATCGCGCAGCAGGCATTGTCCATCGCGGTCACGTCATGGCCGAAGCGGTGGCCCATGCTGTCCAGCGTGCAGGTATGCAGGATGCCGTAATCGATGCCCTTGACCAGGCAGAGCCGGGTCAGGGTCGCGAACAGGTCAACGTCAGAGGGCGTCATCTGGTTGTCATGGCCATAGCCGGTCATGGTGTGAAAGCGCCCGTGGCTGATCGGGCCTTCGCCCGGCTCGTCGTATTCGATGTCACGCACGTAATCGAACGGGTGGCGGTTGAAGAACTCCGACCAGAAGGAATGCGTCACCGCGCCGGTCAGCCCGCCCGCTTTGGTCACTTCCGAGAAGATGTCGGGATGCTCGATGCGGAAGATGGTCTCGTTCGAGGTGACGCGATGCACCTGCGGGCTCAGCCCGGTATGGATCGAGGCATAGCAGCAGGCCGAGGTCGAGGGCAGGACCGAGCGCATCCGCCAGACCCGCGCCTCGCCGGAGGCTACCCAGCCTTCCAGGTTGCCGAACAGGCGGCGCCAGTTGCCGTAGGGAACGCCGTCGAGAATGATGAGCAGCAGCTTTTGCATCGGGTCCTTGTGCGCCGCTCAGTTGCCGGCGCTCTCCATCTTGCGGTTGGCGATCACGTTTTCCAGCCAGCCGAGCTTCATCTCGGGGACCGAGGACAGCAGCAGGTCGGTGTAGTCGTCGAAAGGCGGGGCCAGCACCTGATCCTTGGTGCCGTAGCGCACCACCCGGCCGCGATACATCACCGCGATGCTGTCGGCGATGGCCTTCACGGTGGCAAGGTCATGGGTGATGAACAGGTAGGACACCCCCTGCTGCGCCTGCAGGTCCAAGAGCAGCTTGAGAATGCCATCCGCCACCAGCGGATCGAGCGCCGAAGTCACCTCGTCGCAGATGATGACGCTGGGATCGGCGGCAAGCGCGCGCGCGATGCAGACCCGCTGCTTCTGCCCGCCCGAAAGCTCGGCCGGGTAGCGGTCGATATAGCCCTTGCCCATCTCGATCTGGTCGAGCAGGTCCTGCACCCGCTTGCGCCTGGCCTCGCCCTTCAGGCCGAAATAGAACTCCAGCGGCCGCCCGATGATGGTGCCGACGGTCTGGCGCGGGTTCATCGCCACATCGGCCATCTGGTAGATCATCTGCAATTCGCGCAGGTCGGTCTTGGAGCGTTCCGGCAGCGAGGGCCTGAGCGCGCGGCCGTTGAAGCGGATCTCGCCGCTATGGGGCGGCAGCAGGCCGGTGATGACCCGCGCCAGCGTCGACTTGCCCGACCCGCTTTCGCCGACAATCGCCAGCGTGTGCCCGGCGGCGATATCGACGCTCACCTCGCTGAGCACGTCGAACCTGGTGCCCCGGTAGCGCGCCGAGATGCCATCGGCCGCCAGCACCGGATCAGCCGGCGGCTTGGGCTGGTGCTCGATCGAGCGCACCGAGACCAGCGCGCGGGTATAGTCCTGCCGGGGCGCCTCGATGATCTCCCTGGTGGTGCCATGCTCGACCGTCTGGCCGCCGCGCAGCACCCGGATCTCGTCCGAGACCTGCGCCACCACGGCAAGGTCATGGGTGATGTAGAGCGCGGCCACGCCGGTGGCGTGGATGGCGTCCTTGATCGCCGCCAGCACGTCGATCTGGGTGGTCACGTCCAGCGCAGTGGTCGGCTCGTCGAAGATCACCAGCGAGGGTTCGGGGCAGAGCGCCATCGCGGTCATCACCCTTTGCAACTGCCCGCCCGAGACCTGGTGCGGATAGCGGTTGCCGATCCTTTCGGGGTCCGGCAGGCCCAGCTTGCCAAACAGCGCCACCGCGCGCGCCTCGGCCTCGCTGCGCGAACACAGCCCGTGCTTGAGCGTGGCCTCGATCACCTGTTCCATCAGCTTCTTGGCCGGGTTGAAGGCCGCCGCCGCCGACTGGGCCACATAGGTGACCTCGCGCCCGCGCAGGCCGCGCAGGCCGCGCGCGCCGGACTTGAGGATATCGCGCCCGTTCAGCAGCACCTCGCCGCCGGTGATGCGCACCCCGCCGCGGCCATAGGCCATGGCCGACAGGCCGATGGTGGATTTGCCGGCACCGGATTCGCCGATCAGACCCATCACCTTGCCCTTTTCCAGGCTCAGCGAGATATCCTCGACGATCACGATATCGACAGGCGGCTCGCCGGGCGGATAGGTCGTCGCCTCGATCTTGAGCCCGCGGATCTCCAGCACGGTTTCAGCCACCCCGGCCCCCTTTCAGGCTGGTGGTGCGGTTGAGCACCCAGTCGGCCACCAGGTTGACCGAGATTGCCAGCACGGCGATGGTGATGGCCGGCACCAGTGCCGCGGCGACGCCGTAGACCAGCCCTTCCTTGTTTTCCTTGACGATGCCGCCCCAGTCGGCCAGCGGCGGCTGCACGCCGAGCCCCAGAAAGGACAGGGTCGAGATGAACAGCACCGCGAAGATGAAACGCAGGCCCAGTTCGGCCACCAGCGGCGACAGCGCGTTGGGCAGGATCTCGCGGAAGATGATCCAGCGCGTGCCCTCGCCGCGCAGGCGTGCCGCCTCGACGAAGTCCATGACGGCGATGTCCACCGCCACCGCGCGCGACAGCCGGAACACCCGCGTGGAGTCCAGGATGCCCATCACCAGAATCAGCATGGTCAGCGTCACCGGCATCACCGACAGCACCACCAGCGCCAGGATCAGCGACGGGATCGCCATCAGCAGATCGACCCCCCGCGACAGCAGCTGGTCGACCCAGCCGCCGATGGTGGCGGCGGTGAAGCCGAGCACGGATCCGAGTGTAAAGCTCAGGATCGTCGCCATGGTGGCCACGTAGATCGTGGTCCGGCCGCCAAAGATGATCCGGCTCAACAGGTCGCGCCCGATGGCATCGGTGCCCAGCCAGTGCTTGGCTGACATCGGCTCCCAGACGCCGCCGACGATCTCGGCCATGCCATAGGGCGCGATCAGATCGGCGAAGATGGCAGAGAGGAAGAACAGGGCGGTGGCGGCAATGCCGAGCAGCGCCGAAAAGGGGATGCGTGTCATTTCGGATGCCTCAACCGCGGATTGGCGAGGATCGAGATCACGTCCGCCAGGATGTTCAGGCCGATATAGACGGCGGCAAAGATCAGCCCGCAGGCCTGCACCACCGGCACGTCGCGCTTGGCCACATGGTCTACCAGGTACTGCCCCATGCCGGGATAGACAAAGACCACTTCCACCACCACGACGCCGACCACCAGATAGGCGAGGTTGAGCATCACCACGTTGACCACCGGGGCGATGGCATTGGGAAAGGCATGGCGGACAATGATGTTGGCGGGCCGCAGGCCCTTGAGTTCAGCCGTCTCGATATAGGCCGATTGCATCACGTTGAGGATCGCCGCCCGCGTCATGCGCATCATGTGCGCCAGCACCACCAGCACCAGCACCAGGATGGGCAGGGCGATGGCGTGCAGGCGCTCGCCCACCGACATGCCGTCAAACACCATCGAAACCGATGGAAACAGCCGCCATTTGACGGCAAGGAAATACATGGCGATGTAGCCGACCACGAATTCCGGCAAGGAAATGGTGGCCAGCGTGATCCCCGAGATCAGCTTGTCCGGCCAGCGCCCGGCATAGCGCGCCGCCACCAGGCCAAGGATGATCGCCGTCGGCACCGCGATGATCGCGGCCCAGAAGGCGAGGAAGATGGTGTTGCCGAAGCGCTTGCCAAGCGAGGTGGCGATGTCCTGACCATTGGTCAGCGCCGTGCCGAGATCGCCGTGCAGAATGCCCCAGAGCCAGTTGAAATAGCGAATATAGGCCGGGTCATCGAGACCAAGCTGGGCGCGCAGGTTGGCCAGCGCCGTCGGCGTCGCGGACTGGCCCAGAATGGCCTGCGCCACGTCGCCGGGCAAAAGCTGGGTGCCGGCGAAGATCAGCGCCGAGACGGCCAGCAGCAACAGGATGCCCAGCGCAATGCGCTGGGCAACCAGTATCAGGACGGGATGTCGCAGCATCGCCAACCGGTCTCAGGCCAGCCAGCACTTCTGCAGCGCGCGACCGTTCATCTGCTCGCCGTTGGGATCTTTCAGCCAGCCCTGAACATTCGACCCGACCGCGTCGACGAAGTCGTTGAACATCGGCAGGATCAGACCGCCCTCGTCGCGCAGGATATGCGCCATGTCGGAATACATCTGCTTGCGGGTGTCGATGTTCAGCTCGGCACGGGCCGCCAGCAGGAGGTTGTCGAAGGTCTCGTTGTGGAACTTGGTGTCGTTCCAGTCCGCCGTCGACAGATAGGCGGTCGAGTACATCTGGTCCTGCACCGGACGGCCACCCCAGTAGGAGGCGCAGAAGGGCTGCACGTTCCAGACATCGGACCAGTAGCCGTCATCGGGCTCGCGCTTGACTTCCAGCGGGATGCCGGCCGCCAGTGCCGATTGCTGGAACAGCTGCGCGGCTTCGACGGCTCCGGGGAAGGCGGCGCCGGCGGTCCGCAGGATGATGGGCGAGCCGTCGTGACCGGAGGCCTTGTAGAAGGCTGCGGCCTTGTCCGGATCGTATTCGCGCTGCTCGATGGTGTCGTCAAACAGCGGATAGGCGGCGTTGATCGGGAAGTCGTTGCCGACCGTGCCGTAGCCACCAAGGATCATGACCACCATCTCCTGACGGTTGATCGCGTATTTCAGCGCCATCCGCAGATCGTTGTTGTCGAAAGGCGCGGTGGTCACATGCATGATGAAGACATAGTGGCCACGGCCCGAGACGTTCTTGATCATGATGTTGGGGTCGCGCCCCACCAGCTCGATGATCTTGGGGTCGACACGGTTGATCATGTTGACCTGGCCCGACTGCAGCGCCGCGACGCGGGCGGTGTTGTCGTTGATCACCAGAA
Organism: Pseudomonadota bacterium; assembly: GCA_963205075.1. GTDB lineage: Bacteria > Pseudomonadota > Alphaproteobacteria > Rhodobacterales > Rhodobacteraceae > KLAP22. The sequence goes on from CAUJIU010000033.1 coordinate 9,799, forward strand.
CCTCGACCTGGTCAGCGTGGCCGATGCGGTCATCCCAGTAATTGGCAAACTTTTCAAAGCCATGGCGCACGCCGGGCTCGTTCACGACCACCTTGTAGGGACCCGATCCGATGCCGGCGGCCGGATCGTCCTTGCCGCCACCGGGCTGGATGAGCAGGTGATAGTCGGCCAGCAGGTAGGGAAGGTCGGCGTTGGCGGTGTGCAGTTTCAGCGTCACCATGTCGCCATCGGCCGACATCGACTCGATGCCCTGCACGATGCCGAGCGCGCCGGACTGCGAGGCTTCGTCGGTGTGACGCTCGAGCGTGGCCACCACGTCGGCCGCGGTCAGGGTCTGGCCGTTGTGATACTCGACGCCCTGCCGGATCTTGAAGGTCCAGGTCATGGCATCGGCCGACGAGCTCATCTCTTCGGCGACCCGGAAATCGATGTTCCCGTCCGGGTCCACATCGACCATCGTCTCGCCCCAATTGCTGTTGACGACGAGCGGCACCTCGGACAGGGCCAGCGCCGGATCGAGCGTGTTGGTGCTTTCGCCGCCCTGCATGCCCGAGCGCAGCAGGCCGCCCTTGACCGGCGTCTGGGCGGAAACGGACGAGGCCAACATGCTGCTCGCGGCGCTGGCGCTGACGCCCAATGCCGCCGCGCGGCCCAGGAATTCACGCCGGCTGACGCGGCCCTTGGTGGCCTGTCCCAGCAGATACTGGAATTCATTGCTCATTGCATTCTCCCTTGTTGTCGTTTTTTGTAGCCGAGTTTTATTCTTGATTGACCAATCAATAACCGTGATTCTTCCGATCGGGCAACCCTTCTGTGGTCAGCCTGCCCGCTAAAGGTGATTCCTTTCCACCCTTTCCTGATAGTCGCGGGCAAAAACCTCGCGGTCGCCCTCATGCGCCGTCACCCGGGCGCGCATGTGCAGATGGGTGGCATCGGCCCACATTTCGGCGCGGGCCTCGGTGCTGACCCGCCAGTCGCCGCGCGACAGGGTCCGGGTCCAGCGGAACTCGGAGCGCGCCGAAAGCGGGTCGTCGGGCCGGATGGCAAAGCACTCGCGCATGGTCTCGCGCGTTGCCAGGCCATGGGCGAGGTTTTCGGTCAGACCGCTGTCCTCCTCGATCACCAGCCGGGTGGTCTCGGTCAGCAGATCGGTCTCGATCCGCCGCGCATGGGCGCCGGGTTCCAGCACCCGGTGTTTCCAGGGCGCCGCGTGTTCGACCGGCGCAAAGCGCCACTCGTCGGCCGGCGCGCCGGGATGGGTGGGCAGCAGCAACTCCCCCTGTTCCAGCGTCAGGGTCGTCGCGGTCGCGCTCGGCCAGATGAAGGGCCAGTAGGTGGTGGACAGCGCCAGCCGCAGCCGGTGGCCCGCCGCCAGCCGGTAGCCCATCTGGTCGAGCGTGAGCCGCACCTTGACCGCCGATCCGACCGGCATCGGTGACGGATGCGCCGGGTCGTCGCGGTGCGACAGGTTGAGCATCCCGTGGCAGATCCGCACCGATGACCCATCGGGCGCGACATCGCAGAGCCGGGCGACCAGCTGGCCGCGCGGGTGATCGGCGCGCAGGGTCAGCGCCAGTTCGGCAGCCCCCAGCAGCGCCAGCGGTTCGTCCAGCGGGCCGGTGTCAAGGCAGACCGACAACGCGTCGTCGCCCCGTTGGTCGCCGGGCATCTCGGCATGCAGGCCCATGGGAAAGAACTCGCCCGCCCGCAGCCCGAGGTGCTGCGGCGTGTTCACGGCGCGCGTCAGCGGAGCAGGGTGGTCTCTCAGCCCGGTATCGGTCAGGTGCAGCCGAAGCGCGGACCCGCGCGGCGTTGGCCATTGTTCTTCGGCCAGCCAATAGCCGGGGCGATGTGGCACGGAGGCATCGGGCGGGGCGCTGTCGAGCATGTAGGCGCGGTAGGCCGGATCGTTCTCGGCGCCGTTGTCGATGCCTTTCAGCCAGCGGTCCCACCAGCGCAGCGCCTCTTGCAGGAAGCCGATCCGGGGCCCCGGCACGGCGGTGTGCGGATACTGGTGCACCCAGGGCCCGACGATGCCCTTGACCGGCACCGACAGGTTGCGGACCAGGTGCGAGACCGTGTTCATGTAATTGTCGGCCCAGCCGCCGACCGACAGCACCGGCACCGCGATGGCCGCATAATCCTCGCAGACCGAGCCGTGTTGCCAATAGGCGTCGCGCGCCTGATGCCGCGCCCAGCGTGGCGCCAGAAACGGCATCGCCTCAAGCCGCGCCAGCCATGCCGTGCGCCAGTCGGGGCGCAGGACCGGGTCGGGCGGGCGCGACGAG